>NZ_WLUG01000075.1:0-39536 GCF_009706505.1 Providencia sp. wls1922
AAAAAAAAGCACTGGTCAAAACCAGTGCTTTTCTATCCACAGAAGGGATTAATTATTTCTTTGCAGCGCGTTCGAAAGAAGCGATGATTTCAGCTTTAGCTGCTTCTGCATTCTCCCAACCGTCAACTTTAACCCACTTACCTTTTTCTAAATCTTTGTAATGCTCAAAGAAGTGAGTGATTTGCGCACGCAGCAGTTCAGGAATGTCGTTCACATCTTTGATGTGATCGTATTCTTTGCTCAGTTTAGTGTGCGGTACTGCAACTAATTTCGCATCTTCACCAGATTCGTCAGTCATTTTCAGTACGCCAACTGGGCGGCAACGGATGACTGAACCTGGTTGTAATGGATATGGAGTTGGTACTAAAACGTCAACTGGGTCACCATCTAAAGACAGGGTGTTGTTGATGTAACCGTAGTTGCACGGATAGAACATCGCAGTAGACATGAAACGGTCTACAAACAGTGCGCCAGATTCTTTATCAACTTCATATTTGATTGGATCAGCGTTAGCTGGGATTTCGATGATTACGTAGATATCTTCAGGCAGTTCTTTACCTGCCGGTACATTGTTCAGGCCCATTAAAATGTATCCTTATGAGTGCTTAAAATAACGTGGGGGACATTATAGCCGCAAAGAGAGGTAAAACTCACTAGTTGGAGAGAAATTCAGTCAAAAAAGGCGAGAGAGTCTCGCCTTCAGGTCAAACGAAATGTTTGATTATTCTGCGTCAGGGTACTCACGCATGAAGGATTCCGCTTTCTCAACCATGGCTTTCGTTCCCACAAAGAACGGAACACGTTGATGCAGCTTGGTTGGGATGATGTCTAACACGCGGTTAGTACCATCACTTGCTTTACCACCCGCTTGTTCTGCTAAGAATGAAATTGGGTTGCATTCGTACAGAAGGCGCAGTTTACCAGTTGGGTGGCTAGCGGTGCTTGGGTAAATATAAATACCGCCTTTGAGTAAGTTACGGTGGAAGTCCGCCACTAAAGAGCCGATATAACGCGTGGTATATGGGCGGTTTGTCGCTTTGTCTTCTTCCTGACAGTATTTAATATATTTCTTAACGCCCATAGGGAACTTGATGTAGTTACCTTCGTTAATGGAATACATTTTACCTTCTGCTGGGAACATGACTTTTTCATGAGACAGACAGAATACACCTAATGATGGGTCGTAGGTGAAGGCATGAACGCCGAAACCGGTGGTGTACACCAGCATAGTTGATGAACCGTAAACCACATAGCCAGCAGCAACTTGGCGGTTACCTGGTTGTAAGAAGTCAGCTTCTGTAACCGGTTGACCAATTGGGGTAATACGGTGATAGATAGAGAAGATTGTTCCAACGGAAACGTTTACATCGATATTCGAAGAACCATCCAGAGGGTCCATTAAAACGACATATTTCGCGTTTTCTGCACGATCACCTTCGAAAATGACGATTTCATCTTCTTCTTCTGAGGCGATACCAGCGACTTCTCCGCGCGCTTTCAAAGCCGCTTTCAGTTTTTCGTTTGCATACAGGTCAAGCTTCATCTGAACTTCACCTTGAACATTCGAAACACCGCTTGTGCCGAGAATGTCAACGAGTCCAGCTTTGTTAATATCACGATGGATAATTTTAGCGCCCAGTTTGATTGCTGACAGTAATGCAGTCAGCTCACCTGTTGCATGAGGAAAATCTTGTTGCTTTTCGACGATGAATTCGCCTAATGTTTTCATGACGAAGGTCCTGAATAAAATTGACAGAAATTTGCGGGTCTTTATTGTACCCTCGGGCGGAGAGTTTATCTAAATAAAGAAAAGATTAATAGGCTAATACATTTATAAACCTGTGATTGATGAGTAGAATAGTGACAAACCTCATGCTATTGGATGGAAAAGAATGCACATACATATTTTAGGCATATGCGGAACCTTTATGGGCAGCTTAGCCATTTTGGCTCGTTCGTTAGGGCACAAAGTGACTGGGTCTGACGCAAACGTCTACCCACCGATGAGTACATTGCTTGAAAAACAAGGCATTGAACTAATTCAAGGATTCGACCCTGCGCAGTTAGAGCCAGCCCCTGATATGGTGGTGATTGGGAATGCGATGACCCGTGGAAATCCCTGTGTTGAAGCCGTATTAGAACGTGGTTTACCTTATACTTCTGGACCACAATGGCTCCATGACCATGTCCTTCCTGAGCGCTGGGTATTAGCCGTTGCAGGGACTCACGGTAAAACAACAACCGCGGGTATGCTGGCGTGGATCCTACAAGATTGTGGTTATGAACCAGGCTTTTTGATTGGCGGTGTTCCGGGTAACTTTGATGTTTCGTCCCAGATTGGTAAAAGCCCTTTCTTTGTTATTGAAGCGGATGAATATGATTGCGCATTCTTTGATAAGCGATCTAAATTCGTGCATTACAGCCCGAAAACGCTGATTTTGAATAACCTCGAATTCGATCACGCGGATATTTTTGAAAATCTCGAAGCGATTCAAAAACAATTTCATCACCTGGTTCGCATTGTGCCAAGTAGCGGCAAAATCTTTATGCCAAGTAACGACAATAATCTCAAGCAAGTGATGAACATGGGGTGTTGGAGTGAACAAGAATTGGTGGGAGAAAACGGTGAGTGGCATGCCGTGAAACTCAATCATGATGGCAGCCAGTTCGAAGTATATTACCAGCAGCAAAAAGTGGGTGAAGTAAACTGGTCGCAAGTAGGTAATCATAATATCCAAAATGGCTTGATGGCGATTGCCGCTGCACACCATGTTGGCGTACCGGCGAAAGAAGCTTGCTTAGCGTTGGATAAATTTATTAACGCCCGTCGCCGTCTTGAGTTACGTGGCGTTGAAAATAATGTCAGTGTTTATGATGACTTCGCTCATCATCCAACGGCAATTTTAGCGACGTTAGAAGCATTACGTAGCAAAGTAGGCGGTACTTCTCGTATTATTGCTGTGCTGGAACCTCGTTCAAATACCATGAAAATGGGGATCAGTAAGAATGATATCGCGCCAGCTTTAGGGCGTGCAGATGAAGTCTTCTTATTCCAACCTAGCAATATTCCGTGGATGGTCACTGAAATTGCAGAGCATTGTGTGCAGCCTGCGCGTTGGCACGCAGATATTGATACTCTCGCCAATATGGTGGTTGAGACGGCTCAGCCCGGTGACCATATCCTGGTGATGAGTAATGGCGGTTTTGGTGGTATTCATGAAAAACTGCTGGCAGGACTAAAACATAAAGCCGAAGCCAAATCTGACGAATAGTCTATAAGCGCTATCGTGAATCAAAGCCCTAACTTCAGTTAGGGCTTTTTCGTTATAGCTGTTGAAGAAGCTCGACGTTTGCGCGTTCTGGTTGCCCGGAGCAGCTTAATACCGTGCCTTGCATCTCTTTTTTAACACTTCCAAGATAACAATCCACCGAGTCTGTCAATAAGTGAAACAGACAGCCGACGGCGATAGCTTTGAGTTTCCATGAAGGAAAGAAAAATAAGACGACATAAGCAATAGCAGCCCAAATGGTGTGCATAGGGTGGAAGCCTACGCCGCAACGATCAGGATCGAATATAGGATCGGCGAGAAGGTGATCAAGGTCGATAGCCATGGTGGAAACCATTAAGAGCCCAGCAAGCTTCCAGTTTTTTCGCCAAAATAAATAGCCAAATAAAAAGGGCACTAAAAAATGGAAACCGTAGTGAACGATATTCCGTAAAATCTCAAATAACACGGGCTTATCTCGATATGAATCAGTGGAAGACGCGTCACTATAGAATTAAAAATACAAAGAGGGAACTGGGTTCCCTCTTTTTCGATATCTAAAATTTTTCGAAAGGACTAAAGTTCTTGTTCGAAAAGCACCAAAATGGCTTCGTACAGTTCACGCGTTGTGAAATCGTTGGTTGGCGTTGAGAAAATTGTATCATCGCCAGCGATGCTGCCTAAGATGCCTTCAGCTTTGCCTAAGGAATCTAACAGGCGAGCAATTAACTGTGCTGCTCCTGGGCTAGTACGGATCACAACAACAGAATGGTTGTAATCAACATCCAGAACTAAATTCTTCAGCGGGCTGGTGGCAGTGGGGACACCAGGCTCGGTTGGTAAGCAATACACCATTTCCATTTTTGCGTTGCGGGTACGTACTGCACCAAACTTCGTCAACATTCTGGAAATTTTAGATTGATTAATGTTTTCGAAGCCTTGTTCTTGAAGAGCGATCACAATTTCGGCTTGTGAACTGAATTTTTCTTCTTTAAGGAGTGCCTTAAAGGCTTTTACCAAGTCTTCTTGTTTCGACATAGTGCGCATAATTAACCCATCTTTTGGTATTAAACTGAGTTGTATTATGTTGAAAAGTGCATTTTTATGCAAGAAAATTGATTTTTTGAGTGTTTAATGAGCAATTTTAGATAAGTATTTTCTGGTAATAATAAGGGGTTTATCTTAAATTGTTAGTTCGAAATTTATCCTAAAAATGGATTGATTTAACAATAAGTTACTGTGAAAAATTTGTTAAATAATTAAGCGGTGCTGAATAAATCATCAAATAAAATTGGGTTTAATGTTAAATGCAATAGCAATAAAAACTATTTGTTAAAAAAGTGTCCGTTATCTCATTAACAGATAAGGAATTTGTTTAGAATAGAACTATTGTGTTGGTGATTTATCTCGCGTTAACACTTCTCTCTAACTGTTAAAGAATTGTTTTTTATAAGTAATGTGTTTAGTGCATAGTCAGATGAATTCATATATTTTAAAGTACAATTAAGGAGTTTTAGAATGAAAGTTGCAGTCCTAGGTGCAGCAGGTGGTATCGGTCAGGCTCTCGCCCTTCTTCTCAAAAACCAGCTCCCAGCAGGTTCAGAACTCTCCCTCTACGACATCGCGCCAGTAACTCCAGGTGTTGCAGCTGACTTAAGCCACATCCCTACCGACGTTAAAGTGGTTGGTTTTGCGGGTGAAGATGCGACCCCAGCACTGAAAGGTGCGGACGTAGTATTAATTTCTGCGGGTGTTGCACGTAAGCCAGGTATGGATCGCTCTGACCTGTTCAATGTGAACGCAGGTATTGTACGTAACCTTGTTCAACAAATCGCGGTCACCTGCCCGAAAGCACTGATCGGTATTATTACTAACCCAGTGAACACAACCGTTGCTATCGCTGCTGAAGTTCTGAAGAAAGCTGGCGTGTATGATAAAAACCGTCTGTTCGGTGTAACGACACTGGATATCATCCGTTCAAATACTTTCGTTGCTGAATTAAAAGGTAAGAAAACTCACGAAGTTGAAGTGCCAGTTATCGGTGGTCACTCGGGTGTGACAATCCTGCCATTACTGTCTCAAATTCCTGGTGTCAGCTTCACTGATGAAGAAATCTCAGCACTGACTAAGCGTATTCAAAACGCAGGTACTGAAGTGGTTGAAGCTAAAGCGGGTGGCGGATCTGCAACACTGTCTATGGGCCAAGCGGCAGCACGCCTGGGCTTATCTTTGATCCGTGGTCTACAAGGTGAAAGCAATGTGGTTGAGTGTGTATACACTGAAGGTGAAGGCGAACACGCTCGCTTCTTCGCTCAACCTGTTGTATTAGGCAAAAACGGAATCGAAAAACATTTACCAATTGGTAAATTAAGTGCATTTGAAGAGAAAGCACTGAAAGATATGTTAAGCGTACTGAAAGCAGATATTGAATTAGGTGAAAAATTCATTAATGGCTAATGCCAATTAAGAATTCGCGCTTAAATAAGGGCGGAGTTGCTTTCATGCGATTCCGCCCTTTATTTTTATACTCGATAAGTTTTCACTGATCAAAATAAGGGGAAACCCCTTGAAGGTACAATGAATTAATCTTGCTGTTTTTAAAGAAAATAATAATGGGCTTTATCTTTCAGTTCTGATCAAAAATAGCGACTGATATTAGATATGTTCTTTTTCTGGCTCCCTGTTTTCTAATTCGTTTGTTTCCTCGATTTTCTTTGGCTTTTCTCGAACTTTTCTTTCTAATAAATCACCCGTCATTGGATCGTAATAGCGACTAGGCCAGATTTCTGATGGATGAATACCTAAAAAGTTTGCGATGATCCATTCTCCTTTAGGCCAAGGTCTCGATAGCGCATTCGCGAGCGTTGACGAGCTAAGCCCTGCTTCACGAGAAATCGCCGCTAGGGTTGTTCCACGTTTGCGTAAAGCTGCAATGATATCTGCTGGGTGCCAGTTTGATTTCCGTAACATCATTTTTTAATCCTTTTTTCACTCAGAATCATGTAGAGTTAGTGGTACATCTAACAGAGTATTGTGATACATTCAGTGCAATCGTTCTGTTATTGGAAATAAAATAACAGAATTTCCCAATAATAATTTCTGATTTTTTCTAAAAATTCATTTTTATGAAACTGTCGTTGTTTTTATGAAAATAACGGAAAGGTTCAGATGATTATTGTGAATTCAGCTAACACTTTGAAAATAAAAATAACTCATTTTAGTTAACTCTCTATTTTTTATATTTTCTTATATTTATTCTGTTTATCGAGAAGATTTATATTTCTTAATAATGTATTGAATTATTTGAAAAGAATGAATTTCTTAGTCAGCACTATAAAATCCATAGATATAAAATAGTTAATACAAAGTTATTGGTATAACTAGCGGATATACAAAAGAAATTATCTATATCGATATAATTTATTAACTATTATATTTGAATATTAAAAATGGATATTGAAACGATTAAGAAAATAAAGAAAGTTTATAGTTAATCGAAGTCGTCATCATGATGACAAGGAGCGTCGATAATGAACAAGGAATGGTTAACAGCCAAAGAGCTCGTTGGGCGCCAAGGGCTACCGACAAGCACCCAAGGTATTAATGCTATGGCGAGGCGAGAAAAATGGTTGAGTCGAAAACGACGAGGTATTCAAGGAAAAGCATTGGAATACCATATTAGCTCGGTTCCCATTAATCTCGAAGAGTTCACGGTGATGTATGAAACTTCGGGAGGCTATCAAGTCAAACGTGATGAACATGCGCATATTTGGCAAGAAACTTATAACCAGCTTTCCCATGATGAACGCGTGGCGATCTTATCGTTTATTATGCGCAAAGGTGCTTTAGCTTTAATTCATCTTATTAATCAAAATAGCCATACATAGATTACGTACGGTATTGAATCGAATAAATTTTTAGAAAAATAACTTTGGTATAGCGACAAAAGCAGGTTGCAAAATATAAGCTAAGCGTAAAAGTGATATTATGAAAAAATTGTGGTTCACTGCGAAAGAATTAGCAGGATTAGAAGGTCTTCCATCATCACCTCAGGGAATTAACTTGATGGCGAGAAGGGAAGGTTGGAAAAGTCGTCGTAAAAGAGGTGTTCAAGGGAAGGCCGTTGAATACTATATGGAAAGCTTGCCGAGTGAGATCCAAGGTCAGCTGTCACTTCATGAGCCATCGGCACCGTATCAAGTGCAACGTATTGATGCACTGCAAATTTGGTCTGAGGCTTATTACCAACTGACGGAAGATGAGCGCAAAATATTTGTGAAATATATTTTGCGTCACGGGTTATCATCGCTATTGGCAAAAATAGAGCCTGAACCAGAAGATGAATAACCATAAAAAAGGGTGAAATTGTTTTCACCCTTTTCAATATTGGTTTAGAGCTCTAACGGTGATTATGAATGGCGCTGAATAGCAACATGCGCTAAACCAATCAATGCTTCTTTATACACAGAGTCTTCAAGGGCATTTAAAGCATCAATGGCTTTTTGAGCTTCTTCCTGAGCGCGTTGGTAAGTGTATTCTAATGAGCCGCAGCGTTTCATTGTACCAAGGACAGTGTCTAATAGATGGCGACCATTTCCTTGCTCAATTGCTTGTCTAATTAGTGCTGACTCTTCTGCATTACCATGTTGCATTGCATGTAACAGTGGTAGTGTTGGTTTACCTTCATCGAGATCATCTCCAGTGTTTTTACCTAACTGGGTATTATCTGCATCATAATCTAGAAGATCGTCAACTAACTGGAATGCGGTCCCAATGTAGCGACCATAATCTTGCAGCGCTTTCTCTTGCTCAGGCGTGGCATTGGCTAAGATAGCGGACGCATGAGAAGCCGCTTCAAATAGACGCGCAGTTTTACTGTAGATCACTTGCATGTAGCTCTCTTCAGTAATATCAGGATCGTTGCAGTTCATTAATTGTAAAACTTCACCTTCAGCAATCACGTTGGTGGCTTCAGACATCAATTTTAAAACACGCATCGAATCAAGATCCGTCATCATTTGAAAGGATCGAGTATAAATAAAGTCACCTACTAATACGCTTGCCGCGTTACCAAATACAGCATTAGCTGTCTGTTTTCCACGACGCATATCTGATTCATCGACCACATCATCGTGTAATAAAGTGGCGGTATGGATGAATTCGATTAATGCAGCAACTTGAATATGCTTATGTTCAGAATAGCCTAGGGATCGTCCTGCGAGGATCGCGATCATTGGACGGATCCTTTTTCCGCCTCCGCTAACGATGTAATAACCTAATTGATTGATTAATGCTACGTCTGAGTTTAATTGGCTGAGGATCGCTTCATTTACTGCTGACATATCCTCGGCTGTCAGTTCAACGATAGATTCTAAATTCATTGTAATATATTCATATTATTAGTTTTTGGGGCATTCCCTAAGCCAAAAATGGGAAAACCGATATCACAGTAATAGCGTAAGCATAACACTATTAATAATAAGATTATCGGGTGAAATGCAAAAAATGTTTAAATAAGTAACAATTAAAGATATTCCTGAGAAATCAGCCGAAAAAAGATAGGGCTGATAAAAAAGTCGTATTTTTTGTAATCTAACTGCATTATAGGCTTGTGTTCTGCTGCTTTTTTGCGTAGAATTCGCGCCCTATTGTGAATATTTTATAGCGTGCTCTGGAATTGAAATATTTAGCGAGTACGCGGAAAGCGGAGTTAATATGTACGCGGTTTTCCAAAGTGGTGGTAAACAACACCGAGTTAGCGAAGGTCAAACTGTCCGCCTAGAAAAGCTGGACATCGCAACAGGTGAAACTGTTGAATTTGATCACGTTCTGATGGTTGCTAATGGCGATGAGATCCAAATCGGTGCTCCTATCGTTGAAGGCGTTAAAGTGAAAGCGGAAGTGGTTGCACACGGTCGTGGCGATAAAGTTAAAATCGTTAAGTTCCGTCGTCGTAAACACAGCCGTAAGCAGCAAGGTCACCGTCAGTGGTTCACTGATGTTAAGATCACTGTCATCGCTTAAGATTTAGGAGAGCAGATTAATGGCACACAAAAAGGCTGGTGGTTCGACTCGTAACGGTCGTGACTCAGAAGCAAAACGTTTAGGTGTTAAACGTTTTGGTGGTGAAGCTGTATTAGCAGGTAGCATCATCGTTCGTCAACGTGGTACTAAGTTCCACGCAGGTAACAACGTTGGTTGTGGCCGTGACCACACTCTGTTCGCATTAGCGGACGGTAAAGTTAAATTTGAAGTTAAAGGTCCTAACAATCGTAAATTTATCAGCATCGAAGCTGAATAAGTTTTCTGACTTTTAATTTTTGAATTAAAGCCCTGCAAAAACCTTTTGCGGGGCTTTTTATATTCAGAATATGCCATCTCTGGGTAATACCGCCATCAGGCACTATAATGGCCAGCAGACGGAGAAAGAATTATGAAATTTGTAGATGAAGCCAAAATTTTGGTCGTGGCAGGAGATGGTGGCAATGGTTGTGTCAGCTTCCGCCGTGAAAAATATATCCCGAAAGGTGGACCTGACGGTGGTGACGGTGGTGACGGTGGTGATGTCTATTTACAGGCAGACGAAAACCTCAACACACTGATTGACTACCGTTTTGAAAAATCATTTCGTGCAGAACGTGGTCAAAATGGTCAAAGCCGTGAGTGTACAGGTAAGCGTGGTGAAGACATCACGGTTAAAGTCCCTGTAGGAACGCGTGTACGCGATCTTGGCACTAATGAAGTACTCTGTGACATGACTCGTCACGATCAACGCCATATGGTCGCTAAAGGCGGCTTCCATGGGCTTGGTAATACTCGTTTTAAATCTTCTGTTAACCGTGCACCGCGTCAGCGTACCATGGGAACGAAAGGTGAAACGCGCGAAATCTTATTAGAGCTGATGTTACTTGCTGACGTCGGAATGCTGGGTATGCCGAATGCCGGTAAATCCACATTTATTCGTTCAGTATCAGCAGCGAAGCCAAAAGTTGCTGACTATCCATTTACAACCTTGGTTCCAAGCCTCGGCGTGGTACGTATGGATAACGAGCAGAGCTTTGTGGTTGCAGATATTCCAGGATTGATCGAAGGTGCTGCGGAAGGTGCAGGACTTGGGATCCAATTCCTGAAGCACTTAGAGCGTTGCCGCGTACTGCTGCATCTTATCGACATTTGCCCAATCGATGAATCTGATCCGGTGGAAAACGCCAAGATCATTGTGGGTGAGTTAGAAAAATACAGTGAAAAACTGGCTCAGAAACCACGCTGGTTAGTCTTCAACAAAGTGGATATCTTAGGTGAAGAAGAGTCTGCCAAACGTGCAGCTGAAATTGCTAAAGGTATGGGCTGGGAAGATAAGTATTATATGATTTCTGCTGTAAACCACGAAGGTGTGAAAGCACTGTGTTGGGATATCATGGAGTTCATGAATACTCAGCCGCGTGATATGGCCGTTGAAGATGAAAACAGCCAACCAGAGAAAGTTGAATTTATGTGGGATGATTACCACAAAGAGCAGCTATCTGGTGCAGATGATCTTGATGACGATTGGGATGATGATTGGGATGAAGATGACGACGAAGGCGTCGAATTTATCTACCAAAAATAATTATCTTTGAGTCATATAAAAAGGCACAACTTGCGAAGGTTGTGCCTTTTTTATTATGAAGATCTTAAAAGGATCCTCAGGGAGATCAGTTCTTTTGGTAAAGATCGCGATAGAGGCGGCTTTCAAAGCGAACTAAAGGTACACGGCGGCTATTATATTGGCTTTGTGGCACGGCATAAGCGGAAATGAACTGGACGAATGCCACTTTTTCACCGCTTGCGGTAGTAATAAAGCCTGCAAGGTTATAAACCCCTTGTAATGCACCAGTTTTCGCTGACACCTTGCCATTGACTCCAGCCTCATCTAAACCACCACGGTAGCGCAATGTTCCATCATGCCCAGCAAGTGGTAGCATCGAAATGTAATCCAGCTGCTGGTCATTTTTAGCTATAAATTGCAAAACTTGCATCATGGTCGCCGGCGTGATCAAATTGTGGCGAGATAAGCCAGAGCCATCCACCATCACGGTATTTCCTAAATCAATACCCGCTTTCTGCTTGAGGACTTGTCTTACTGCATCAGAGCCGGATCGCCAGGTACCCGGAACACCGTAATAATCACGACCAATCGTTCTAAATACTGTATCCGCTATCATGTTATCAGACTTTTTCAGCATGATTTTTAAGAGGTCATGTAGCGGTTTGGATTCAGTTTTGACGAGTACTTGGGATTGTGGCGTCTGCTGGGTGCGTTTTTTAACCGCGCCAGACAATTCAATGCCCGCGACCTGCAACTCATTTTTGACGATAGCACCGGAGTAGCTCGCCCCATTTTGCACTGCAAATGCGAGCGGTAATGGCTCACTACGCTGGGTTAAGCAGCCTGTTAATGTATAGCGATTCAATTCCCCAGGAACCACATCTAACTCGCAATAGCGAGCTTCTGGTGAGCCTTTAGCAAGAGTTTTGACTTCACTAAACATGTTTACAGGATAGAAGCTGGCTGTTTTGATATACGCCATTTCTCCTGCTTTATCTGAGGGATAAAGGGAAACAGAGAAACAGTTTCTATCAATGATGGCAGCGGCCGGTGGAGCACTGAAGCACTGAGTCATATCATTCCATACCCAGCCCGGTGCTTTATCATGACTCGCAAAAGCCGAAATATCGACAATGAGATCACCATCGACTTTATGAATACCAATCTGCTTTAACGCATTGACCATATTGCGGATTTGCTGACGTGTTAACGTAGGGTCACCACTAAAGCGAATCACCAAATCACCGGATAACGTATTGTTATTGAGCTTTCCGTTGGTCTCGAAGTTAGTGACGAAACGGTAGTCCGGACCTAGCTGTAATAATGCAGCGAGGGCGGTGACGACTTTCTGCGTACTGGCAGGCAGAGCCATTTGTTGAGCGTTATAATCAATAAGAGGGGTATTACTTCCTACTTTCTGCGCAACCAGAGCAAGGTTAGTGCCGTCAGGGAGATACTGCTTATAATCATCGATAGGGATGGCAGATGCTTGCGAAGTAATGAATACAAGTCCTAAAGTGAAGATTAATTTTCTGGTTGATGTTAATAGCGACATATATTTCACGCATTAGGGTAGACATACTGCACATACTAAAGTGTAATGCCCAATAAAGTAAACGATGATCCGCTATTAACTCTCAGTTAAAATAGCGAACAGTATGATAAGATAAGGCACAAGTTGGTCTGATTGAGTTATTGACACCTTAAGTTTTTGAACACCCCCCTACATATCATGGTGTTCGGTGTACTGTTGTTACAAAATCAGGAAGATACTTATTTTTAGATAGGATTGAATTAGAGGTATTTATCAAATGAAACAGATTCCAATGACGGTATTTGGTGCTAACAAGCTAAGAGAAGAGCTCGAGTATCTGAAATCTGTCCGTCGTCCTGAAATTATTGCTTCTATTGCAGAAGCTCGTGAACATGGCGATTTAAAAGAAAACGCTGAATATCATGCGGCGCGTGAGCAACAAGGCTTTTGTGAAGGTCGTATTCAAGAAATTGAATCTAAACTTTCTCACTCTCAAGTGATTGACGTTACCAAAATGGCAAATAATGGCCGAGTGATCTTTGGTGCGACGGTTACCGTATTGAATTTGGATACTGATGAAGAGTTAACCTACCGCATCGTAGGTGATGATGAAGCTGATATTAAAGTGAACTTAATTTCAGTGAATTCACCAATTGCGCGTGGACTAGTGGGTAAAGAAGTTGATGATGTCGTAATGATTAAGACGCCGGGCGGGGATGTTGAGTTCGAAATTCTTAAAGTTGAGTATATCTGATTCCTATTTCCCTGAATTGGTTATATTATTTTACTGATTTAGAGAGAAAGGCCGCAGGCGGCCTTTTTCGTCATATAAAATATGCTTTCAATGGCATTTTTATATAAATGAGCAGTTATTATTTAGGTAAACTAATTTTGCGCTCAGCCGATGGACGGTAGAGAACGAGAATTTTACCGATAACTTGAACATTTGCTGCACCAGTTTCGCGAACAATCGCTTCAGCGATCAAATTTTTAGTTTCACGATCTTCGCCAGCGATTTTGACTTTGATAAGCTCATGATGTGTTAATGAGACTTCGATTTCAGCCAAAACACCCTCAGTTAAACCATTGTTGCCAATCATAACAACTGGGTTTAAGTGATGAGCGAGACTTTTTAGGTGTTGAACTTGTTTTTTGTTAAGATTCATCGATTTTTTGCTTGGTTAGTATTGAAAATGGCATATTCTACCGCCATCTGATCACTATCACCATCTATTAATCTTATTCGATGGTAAAGAAGCAGCTAATGATTACCCGAAAGTAATCCAGTGACAAGTAGGCAGCACGTTAACACTCTCCCGATAAACAGCGCTATTTATGTGACTTGGGTAGAAAAAATGAAGCTAACTCCCTGTAACTTGAAGAATGTCGGGAAATGTATTTCTATTAGTATAGTTGGAAAGTGCAATGGCCAATAAAAAACGTTCGGCAAGCTCCAGTCGTTGGTTGCAAGAACATTTTAGTGATAAATATGTTCAGCAAGCACAAAAGAAAGGGCTCCGCTCGCGTGCATGGTTTAAACTGGATGAAATCCAGCAAAGTGATAAGATTTTTAAACCAGGTATGACCGTTGTTGATTTAGGGGCTGCTCCTGGTGGGTGGTCGCAATATGTTGTCGGCCAAATCGGTCACAATGGTCGTATTATTGCTTGTGACCTATTACCAGTGGACCCAATCGTCGGCGTGGATTTCCTCCAAGGGGATTTTCGTGACGAAGCTGTACTGGCTGCTTTGTTAGAGCGAGTTGGCGATAAAAAAGTACAAGTGGTTATGTCTGACATGGCCCCAAACATGAGCGGAACACCAGCAGTGGATATTCCCCGCTCTATGTATCTGGTTGAACTAGCATTGGATATGTGCCGTGCGGTATTGGCTCCTGGGGGAAGTTTTATCGTTAAAGTGTTTCAGGGAGAAGGCTTTGACGAATACCTTAGGGATATCCGCTCCCTGTTTACGAAGGTGAAAGTTCGTAAACCCGAATCTTCGCGGGCACGATCGCGTGAAGTATACATTGTAGCGACAGGACTAAAACTATAGTACCCTGAGCGTTATTTGTTAACACAGTTGTAAGGTGAGGTTAATCCCTTGAGTGACATGGCGAAAAACCTAATTCTCTGGTTAGTCATCGCAGTTGTTCTGATGTCCTTGTTCCAGAGTTTTGGCCCAAGCGATTCGAATAGTCGCAGAGTTGATTATTCAACGTTTATCAATGAGTTAGCCCAGGATCAGGTACGTGAAGTTCGTATCACAGGTCGTGAATTGAACGTCAGAAAAGCGGATAATAGCCGCTACACAACTTATCTGCCTATGCAGGATGAGAAGTTGTTAGACACCTTGTTAAACAAGAATGTTACTGTCGTCGGTGAACCACCAGAAGAACCTAGCTTACTGACATCTATTTTCATTTCCTGGTTCCCAATGCTGCTGTTGATTGGTGTCTGGATCTTCTTTATGCGCCAAATGCAAGGTGGTGGCGGTAAAGGGGCGATGTCATTCGGTAAAAGCAAAGCCCGTATGCTGACAGAAGATCAGATAAAAACAACATTTGCAGATGTTGCGGGTTGCGATGAAGCGAAAGAGGAAGTGGGGGAGATCGTAGACTTCCTACGTGAACCTGCTCGTTTCCAAAAACTCGGTGGTAAAATTCCTAAGGGTGTCCTGATGGTAGGACCGCCGGGTACAGGTAAAACATTACTGGCTAAAGCCATTGCTGGTGAAGCGAAAGTACCATTCTTTACCATTTCCGGTTCAGACTTCGTGGAAATGTTTGTGGGCGTGGGTGCTTCACGTGTTCGTGATATGTTCGAGCAAGCAAAAAAAGCGGCGCCTTGTATTATCTTTATCGATGAAATCGATGCTGTTGGTCGTCAACGTGGTGCCGGTTTAGGTGGTGGTCACGATGAACGTGAGCAGACACTGAACCAGATGCTGGTTGAGATGGATGGTTTCGAAGGTAATGAAGGTATTATCGTGATCGCGGCAACTAACCGTGCTGACGTTCTGGATCCTGCATTATTGCGTCCGGGTCGTTTTGACCGTCAAGTTGTGGTTGGTTTACCTGATGTTCGTGGTCGTGAGCAAATCTTAAAAGTTCATATGCGTCGTGTGCCTATCGACCCTGCGGTTGATACAACTATCTTGGCTCGTGCAACACCTGGTTTCTCCGGTGCTGAATTGGCTAACTTAGTGAACGAAGCTGCACTGTTTGCAGCGCGTGAAAATAAACGCGTTGTAACGATGGCTGAATTCGAAAGAGCGCGTGATAAAGTGTGGCTGGGTGCAGAGCATCGCTCACTGATGATGACTGAAGAGCAAAAAGAATCTACTGCTTATCATGAAGCTGGACACGCAATTGTTGGTTACTTAATGCCAGAGCATGACCCTGTTCATAAAGTGACTATTATTCCTCGCGGTCGTGCATTAGGTGTGACTTTCTACTTACCTGAAGGCGACCAAATCAGTGCAAGCCGTCAAAAATTAGAGGGTAATATCGCAAGTACATACGGCGGTCGTATTGCGGAAGAACTGATCTACGGTTATGACAAAATCTCAACCGGCGCATCAGGTGATATTCAGCAAGCAACTAGCACAGCGAGAAAAATGGTGACTCAGTGGGGCTTCTCTGACAAGTTAGGTCCAGTGTTATATTCTGAAGAAGAAGGCCCAGCATTCTTAGGTCGTTCAGGACATAGCTCGACTTACTCGGATGAAACTGCACGCATCATTGACGAAGAAATTAAAGCAATTATCGACCGTGGTTATGAGGTTGCACATAAAACCTTAACTGACAATATGGATATTCTGCATGCGATGAAAGATGCATTATTGAAATATGAAACTATCGATATGCCAATGATTGACGACCTGATGAACCGCCGTCCAGTACGTGCGCCAGCAGGCTGGGATGAGGATAAAAAAGTGAACAATGTGACAGGTTCATTTGGTGCAGCGACTAGCGCATCAAAACCTGAAGCAAAGCCAGCTGAAACTCAACCAGAAGAGCCAACTGAAAAATCTGATGAAAATAATTCATCCGATAACAACGATAGCAAGCCACAGTAAGCCATCGTGATAAGTTGAATAATTAAAAACCCCAGGTCACTGGGGTTTTTTACGTTAAGGAAAAATAATCATGCATATTAAAGCCCGAGGTCGCCTCCTTGACTTATCCACTCCTCAAGTGATGGGGATTTTGAATGTTACTCCTGATTCATTCTCAGATGGTGGCACTCATAATCGTTATCATGATGCTCTAGGCCATGTTGCCAAAATGGTACAAGAAGGGGCAACAATTATTGATATTGGCGGCGAGTCAACTCGACCTGGTGCGGCTGAAGTTTCTGTCAGTGAAGAGCTCGACCGCGTTGTACCAGTAGTGGAAGCGATTGCAAAACGTTTTGATGTTTGGATCTCTGTAGACACTTCAAAAGCCCAAGTAATGGATGAGGCCGCGAAAGCTGGGATGCATATTATTAATGATATCCGCTCGTTACATGAAGAAGACTCCCTTGCAGTGGCTGCAAAACTAGGGTTGCCTGTTTGCATTATGCACATGCAAGGTCAACCAAGAACCATGCAAGATGCCCCCGATTATGTGGATGTAGTAAAAGAAGTTAAAGAGTATCTCGATCGTGAGATTGAGCGCTGTGTGAAGGCGGGAATTGATAAACAGCAAATAATCCTCGATCCAGGCTTTGGTTTTGGTAAGAACCTGTCGCATAATTACCAGTTACTAGCGCATTTAGATCAATTTCATGATTTCGGACTACCACTCTTGGCAGGGATGTCACGAAAATCTATGATTGGACAATTATTAAATGTTCCACCTCAAGAACGTCTAGCGGGTAGCTTAGCGTGTGCCACTATTGCGGCAATGCAAGGAGCGCAAATTATCCGAGTTCATGATGTGAAAGAGACAGTACAAGCAATGCAAGTCGTTCAGATGACTCTGTCAGAAAAGGAAAAATTAGCGTATGAGTAACCGTAAATATTTTGGTACTGATGGTATCCGTGGCAAAGTGGGCGATAGCCCAATTACACCTGATTTTGTTTTAAAATTAGGCTGGGCAGCGGGTAAAGTACTGGCTCGTCACGGCTCACGTAAAATTATCATTGGTAAAGATACGCGTATTTCTGGCTATATGCTGGAATCCTCATTAGAAGCTGGCTTAGCTGCAGCAGGGTTATCTGCTTCCTTCACGGGTCCAATGCCAACGCCAGCAGTGGCTTATTTAACTCGTACTTTCCGCGCTGAGGCTGGGATCGTCATTTCAGCTTCCCACAACCCTTACTATGATAATGGGATCAAATTCTTCTCTATCGACGGGACTAAACTGCCTGACGAAGTTGAAGAAGCCATTGAAGCGGAAATGGAAAAACCAATCACTTGCGTTGAATCTGCGGAGCTGGGTCGTGCGAACCGTATCGTCGATGCTGCAGGGCGCTACATTGAATTCTGTAAAGGGACATTCCCGAACGAGCAAAGCTTAAACAGCCTCAAAGTGGTTTTAGACTGTGCGAACGGCGCAACCTACCACATCGCACCTAACGTATTTAGCGAATTAGGCGCGCAAGTCATCACAATGGGCTGTGATCCTAATGGGATCAATATCAACGAAGAATGTGGTGCAACCGACGTTCGTAAGCTGCAAGAGCGTGTTCTGGCAGAAAAAGCGGATGTAGGTTTAGCATTTGATGGTGACGGTGACCGTATCATCATGGTCGATCATCAAGGTAATAAAGTCGATGGCGACCAAATTCTGTATATCATTGCTCGTGAAGCACTGCGTCAAGGTCAATTAAAAGGTGGCGTTGTGGGTACACTGATGAGCAATATGGGGTTAGAAATCGCGCTGAAACAGCTGGGTATTCCATTTGAACGTGCAAAAGTGGGCGACCGCTATGTTCTGGAAAAACTCCAAGAAAAAGGCTGGCGCATGGGGGCTGAAAACTCAGGTCATGTGATTTTATTAGATAAAACCACAACAGGCGACGGTATTGTTGCGGGTCTGCAAGTACTGAGTGCCATGGTGCGTAACCATATGAGCCTGCACGATTTATGCAGCGGTATGAAGCTTCTACCTCAAATTCTGGTCAATGTACGCTTTAAAGGCAAACATGATCCTCTGCAAAGTGATGCTGTCATTGCGGCAAATGAGCAAGTGGAAAAAGAGCTAGCCGGCAAAGGTCGCGTATTGCTGAGAAAATCAGGTACTGAACCGCTGATTCGTGTCATGGTTGAAGGTGAAAACGAAGAAACTGTCACCGAAATGGCGAACCGTATTGCTGATGCAGTTAAAGCGGCAGGTTAATGCCGTACATTCTCCCTTTAGCGGATAAAAATTAGCTGGAGGGAGGCGAATAACCGAGTTGAGCATTATTTCGATAGTTTGCTGTTTTTTTCTTCAAATAGTTAAATGAAATCAAAATAGACTTGCTTGTCGGCTCAGCTTTGGTTAGTATTCGCACCTGCTCAATTCTGTAATAATGTTTTGAGTAGGTGTGCAGTATAAGGGTCATAGCATAGGCTATGCGCCGTAACTGAATAGGTAACTCAAATGTATATAGCTCTTTTAGTTGTTTTCTTGCTCGCGGCTATCGGCCTAATTGGTCTGGTCATGTTACAGCAAGGTAAAGGTGCTGACATGGGTGCATCATTCGGTGCGGGCGCTTCTGCAACACTGTTTGGTTCATCGGGCTCAGGTAACTTCATGACCCGTATGACTGGAATCTTGGCTGCTGTGTTTTTCATCATCAGTTTAATTCTTGGCAACATGACTGCCAATAAATATGGAACTGGTGCAGGTAGTAAATGGGAAAACATTAGCGAACCGGCAAAAGTCGAGCAACCAACAGACGTTCCGGCAGCACCAGCGACACCAACGAGCGATATTCCTCGTTAAGTGTTCGGGATTCCGAATGACGACATTATGTCTTCATTAGCAGTAAAGTAGTAAGAAGTTAAAAATTTGAGGTTATTGATTGTTAAATTAGTAACCTCGCCTCAGTGCCGAGGTGGTGAAATTGGTATACACGCTACCTTGAGGTGGTAGTGCCTACAAAACGGGCGTACGGGTTCAAGTCCCGTCCTCGGCACCATTATTTTAGACGACTTGTGAACTCACAATAGTCAGTGTAAAATAGTCACGTTTCGAACGCGGGATGGAGCAGCATGGTAGCTCGTCGGGCTCATAACCCGAAGGTCGTTGGTTCAAATCCAGCTCCCGCAACCATTTCTCTTAGTCATACATATCTTGTCGCAACAATATCAGATATCGTTATCGTAATTTCTCATCGATTTATCTAGATTTTCAAGGTATACTAAGAGCACGGTAAACCCATGTACTATGGGTCCAGTTACAAAAGCCCCGAATTTCGGGGTTTTTTGTTATTTGACAATCGAATTAACTGGGCTTTATGCCCTTTTTTTATGTCTGGGGGTGGGCTTGTCCACATTAGAGCAAAAATTAACAGAGATGGTTTCTGCACCAGTGGAAGCACTAGGCTTTGAATTTGTCGGCTTAGAATTTGTTCGCGGGCGCACGTCGACACTGCGTATTTTCATTGATAGTGAAGAAGGCATCACTGTTGATGACTGTGCTGATGTCAGCCATCAAGTAAGTGCAGTATTGGATGTCGAAGATCCAATTTCTGTGATTTATAACCTTGAAATATCGTCACCGGGTATGGAACGTCCACTGTTCACCATTGCTCATTATGAGCGTTTTATGGGTGAAGAAGTGGCTCTGTCACTGCGTATCGCGATGCAGAACCGTCGTAGATGGCAAGGCATTATCAAAGCCGTTGATGGTGAAATGATTACGGTTACTGTAGATGGTAAGGATGAGGTGTTCGCCCTCGGCAACATCCAGAAAGCTAACTTGGTACCACACTTTTAATTAAGTTCAATGAGGCAACTAGGATGAACAAAGAAATTCTGGCTGTTGTTGAAGCGGTTTCTAACGAAAAATCCCTCCCTCGTGAAAAAATCTTCGAGGCTCTGGAAACTGCGCTGGCGACAGCAACTAAAAAGAAATATGAGCAAGAGATTGATGTTCGCGTAGAAATTGACCGTAAATCCGGTGATTTTGATACTTTCCGTCGTTGGGTGATTGTCGAAGAAGTCACAATGCCAACCCGTGAAATTACACTGGAAGCTGCACAATTCGAAGATCCTGAATTGCAGTTAGGCGAATACGTTGAAGACCAAATCGAATCTGTTGTATTTGACCGTATTACCACGCAAACCGCGAAGCAAGTTATCGTACAAAAAGTACGTGAAGCTGAGCGTGCGATGGTGGTTGACCAATTCCGTGAGCAACAAGGTGAAATCATCACTGCTCAGGTTAAAAAAGTTAACCGTGAAAACATTACCTTAGATTTAGGTAATAACGCAGAAGCTGTGATCCTGCGCGAAGATATGCTACCACGTGAAAACTTCCGTCCAGGTGACCGTATTCGCGGCGTCCTGTATGATGTTCGTCCTGAAGCGCGCGGCGCACAGCTTTTTGTGACTCGTTCTCGTCCAGAGATGCTGGTTGAATTATTCCGCATCGAAGTACCAGAAATTGGCGAAGAGATCATCGAGATCAAAGCAGCAGCTCGCGATCCAGGTTCTCGTGCAAAAATCGCAGTAAAAACTAACGACAAACGTATCGACCCAGTTGGTGCTTGCGTTGGTATGCGCGGTGCTCGTGTTCAAGCTGTCTCTAGTGAGTTAGGCGGCGAGAGAATCGACATTGTGTTATGGGATGATAACCCAGCGCAATTCGTTATTAATGCTATGGCTCCGGCTGATGTGGCATCTATTGTGGTTGATGAAGACAACTGTACGATGGATGTTGCTGTTGAAAGCAGCAACTTAGCGCAAGCAATTGGACGTAATGGACAAAACGTTCGCTTAGCGGCTCAGTTACTGAAAATCCATCGTGGTGATGACAAGTGGGAACTGAATGTCATGACTGCGGAAGAGCTGAATGCAAAACATCAGGCAGAAGCACACGCTTCTATTGAAACATTCACTAAGCATCTAGATATTGATGAAGAGTTTGCTACAACACTTGTTGAAGAAGGCTTCTCGACATTAGAAGAACTGGCTTACGTGCCTATTAAAGAACTTCTGGAAATTGACGGTCTTGATGAAGAAACCGTTGAAGTTCTACGTGAAAGAGCAAAAGCTGCCCTCACCACAATTGAACTAGCTCAAAAAGAGAGCTTGGGTGATAATCAGCCAGCAGAAGATTTGTTGAATCTTGATGGTATGGATCGTACTCTGGCCTATAATTTGGCTACTCACGGTATCTGTACACTGGAAGATCTTGCTGAGCAGGGCATCGACGACCTGATTGATATCGAAGGTCTGAATAATGAGAAAGCAGGCGAACTCATTATGGCAGCACGTAATATTTGCTGGTTCGGAAACGATGCGTAAACACTGTAGCAGGAAGGAACGGCATGACAGAAACTGTAAAATCACTGGCAACGGAAATTCAAACCACAGTTGAGCGCCTGGTACAGCAATTTGCTGAAGCAGGGATCACGAAAGGTACGAATGACTCTGTTAGCCAGACTGAGAAAGAAACTTTACTGAACCACTTAAACCGTGAACAAGGCGGAGCAGCGGGGCAGCCAAGTAAGTTAACATTACAGCGTAAAACTCGTAGTACGCTGAGTGTTCCAGTCACCGGTGGCAAAAGCAAATCGGTAAATGTTGAAGTCCGCAAAAAACGCACTTATGTGAACCGCGACGCTGAAGAAGCGCAAGCGGAAGAGCAGGCGCAGCGTGAAGCGGAAGAGCAAGCACAGCGCGAAGCTGAGGAACTGGCAAAACGTGAAGCAGAAGCGAAACGTGCAGCAGAAGATGCTGCAAAACGTGACGCGGAAGCTAACGCAAAACGTGAAGCCGAAGAGAAAGCAAAACGTGAAGCAGCTGATAAAGCTACGCGCGAAGTAGCGGAAAGAGAAAAAGTGAAACAAAGCGAAAATCAAAAACCAAGCAAAACGGCAACCGAAAGTAACGCTGACAAACAGCGTCTTGAAGCCGAAGCTGCTGAACTGAAACGCAAAGCGGAAGAAGAAACTCAACGTAAAGTTGAAGCTGATGCGCGCCGTGTTGCTGAAGAAGCCCGTAAAATGGCTGAAGAAAAAGGCGAAGACTGGAACTCAGATAGCAAATCTGAAGATGACAGCGATTATCACACAACAACATCTACCCACGCACGTGCGGCGGAAGATGAAAGTGATGAGAAAGAAGAAGGTCGTCGTTCTCGTAACCGTTCTGCTAAAGCACCTCGTCAAAAGAAAGGCAACAAACTTTCTGAAAAAGCGGATCGCGAAGAAGAACGCGCTGCTGGTCGCTCAGGTCGCACTAAAGGTAAGCAACGTAAAGGCAGCTCTTTACAACAAAGCTTCACCAAACCAGTTGCAGCGGTAAACCGTGACGTTGTTATCGGCGAAACTATCACTGTTGGCGAATTAGCTAACAAGATGGCAGTTAAAGGCTCCCAAGTCATCAAAACGATGATGAAAATGGGTGCAATGGCAACCATCAACCAAGTGATTGACCAAGAAACTGCACAATTAGTTGCAGAAGAAATGGGTCACAAAGTTATTCTGCGTCGTGAGAATGAGTTAGAAGAATCGGTAATGAACGACCGTGACACTGGCTCAGCAGTTAAAGAAGCTCGCGCGCCAGTTGTTACCATCATGGGTCACGTTGACCACGGTAAAACCTCTTTACTGGACTACATTCGTTCAACGAAAGTAGCATCTGGCGAAGCAGGTGGTATTACTCAGCACATCGGTGCATACCACGTTCAAACTGACAAAGGTATGATCACCTTCTTAGACACCCCAGGTCACGCCGCGTTTACATCAATGCGTGCTCGTGGTGCTCAGGCGACGGATATCGTTGTTCTGGTTGTTGCTGCGGATGATGGTGTTATGCCACAAACAATCGAAGCTATCCAGCATGCGAAAGCAGCAGGTGTGCCAATCGTTGTTGCGGTCAACAAAATGGATAAACCAGAAGCTGACCCAGATCGCGTCAGAAATGAGCTGTCTCAGTACGGCGTTATTTCTGAAGAGTGGGGCGGTGACACTCAGTTTATCGGTGTGTCTGCGAAAGTGGGTACCGGTATCGATGAACTGTTAGATGCTATCTTGCTGCAAGCTGAAGTTTTAGAACTGAAAGCGGTATATGCAGGCATGGCAAGCGGTGTGGTTGTTGAATCTTACCTAGACAAAGGTCGTGGCCCAGTGGCAACTATCTTAGTTCAAGAAGGTACATTGAACAAAGGCGACATCGTACTGTGTGGATTTGAATATGGCCGTATTCGTGCAATGCGCAACGAATTAGGTAAAGAAGTTCTGTCTGCTGGCCCTTCAATGCCAGTTGAGATCCTGGGTCTGTCCAGCGTTCCTTCAGCGGGTGATGAAGCGACAGTTGTTCGTGATGAGAAAAAAGCACGTGAAGTTGCCCTGTATCGTCAAGGTAAATTCCGTGATGTGAAATTAGCTCGTCAGCAGAAATCTAAACTGGAAAACATGTTTGCTAACATGGAAGAAGGTAAAGTTTCTGAACTGAATATCGTACTGAAAACTGACGTTCAAGGTACCTGTGAAGCTATCACTGACTCTCTGATGAAACTGTCAACTGATGAAGTTAAAATCAAAATCATCGGTTCTGGCGTGGGTGGTATCACTGAAACTGATGCAACTCTGGCTGCAGCTTCTAATGCGATCATTCTTGGCTTTAACGTCCGTGCCGATGCATCTGCTCGTCGCGTCGTTGAAAGCGAAAGCGTTGATTTACGTTACTACTCCGTCATCTATAGCCTGATTGATGAAATCAAACAAGCGATGAGCGGTATGTTGGCACCTGAATACAAACAGCAAATCATGGGTCTTGCAGAAGTCCGTGATGTGTTCAAATCACCGAAATTCGGTGCAGTTGCTGGTTGTATGGTTACTGAAGGTACCATCAAGCGTAATAACCCAATCCGCGTTCTGCGTGATAACGTGGTTATCTACGAAGGTGAGCTGGAATCACTGCGTCGCTTTAAAGATGACGTTAGCGAAGTTCGTAACGGTATGGAATGTGGTATCGGTGTTAAGAACTACAACGATGTCCGTGTCGGCGATATGATCGAAGTCTTTGAAGTTATCGAAGTTAAACGTTCAATCGACGGTTAATTTTGTGAGTACCCACGGAGTATCGTGGTGACAAAATAGTATTAATGAGGGGGCTATTGCCCCCTTTATTGTCAGGAGATTAACGATGGCAAAAGAATTCAGTCGTTCTCAGCGCGTAGCTCAAGAAATGCAAAAAGAAATTGCAATTATCTTGCAGCGCGAAATCAAAGATCCCCGTATTGGCATGGCAACCGTTTCTGGCGTAGAGCTGTCACGGGATCTGGCATACGGTAAAGTCTTCGTCACTTTCTTCAACTTTGCGAATGAAAAAAGTGAAGAAGAGATGGTTGCAGACGGCATTAAAGCATTAAATGAAGCGTCAGGTTTCATTCGTTCATTACTGGGAAAAGCAATGCGTTTACGTATTATTCCTGAGTTAACGTTTGAATATGACAATTCATTAGTTGATGGCATGCGTATGTCTAACTTAGTATCGAACGTGATTCGTAATGACGAAGAGCGTCGTGCAGGTACAGATAGTAAAGAGGAAAAATAATGGGGCGTCGTCGTAGCGGGCGCAATATTGACGGCGTTGTGCTGTTAGATAAGCCCACCGATATTTCCTCAAACGATGCGCTGCAAAAAGTGCGGCGCTTTTTCAACGCAAATAAAGCCGGGCATACGGGGGCACTTGACCCACTAGCGACAGGTATGTTGCCAGTCTGCCTTGGTGAAGCGACGAAATTCTCACAGTTTTTACTCGATTCAGATAAGCGCTATCGGGTGATTGCACGCCTTGGGCAACGAACGGATACTTCTGATTCTCACGGCGAAATCATCAGTGAACGCGATATCACTTTTACGGCACAGCAACTTGAAGAAGCCCTCGAACATTTTCGTGGAGATACACTGCAAGTTCCTTCCATGTATTCAGCGCTGAAACACCAAGGGCGCCCATTATATGAATACGCACGTAAAGGTATTACGGTAGAGCGTGAAGCCCGCCCAATTACAGTGTATGAACTTCAGTTTATTCGTTGGGATAACAATGAATTAGAACTGGAAATTCACTGTTCTAAAGGCACCTATATTCGAACTATCATTGATGATTTAGGTGAAATGTTGGGATGTGGTGCGCATGTGACTTATCTGCGTCGTGTGCAAGTCGCAAATTATCCTTATGACCGCATGGTCACGTTGGAACAATTAGCTGCTTTGCGGGCAAAAGTGGATGCGGGAGAAGGCTCATTTGAATCCTTACTCGATTCGCTATTATTGCCAATGGATACCGCAGTGGTTCATTTTCCTGCAGTGAATATTACTGAGGAAACAGCCGCGTATTTCAAACAGGGTCAACCTGTACGCGGTGATGTAAAAGACCTAGTGGAAGGCGACATGATCCGTGTCACTTGTGGTTCAGAGCAGCGGTTTATCGGTATCGCTCTGATTAGTGAAGATGGACGTATTGCACCAAAGCGCTTGGTCGTTGAAAATGAACCGTCCGCATAATGGCGCTTATTGCTTTGCTGCCCTAAGCAGCGTAGAATGACGGCGCTAAATCTTGAGATGCTAAATTAGAGATTGGCTCTCATCACTTAAATTTATATTATTTTGGAGTTTATTATGTCTCTAAGTACTGAAGCGAAAGCGAAGATCGTTGCTGAATTCGGCCGCGGTGAAAATGACACGGGTTCAAGCGAAGTTCAAATCGCTCTGCTGACAGCTCAAATCAATCACCTGCAAGGTCACTTCTCTGAGCACAAAAAAGATCACCACAGCCGTCGTGGTCTGCTGCGTATGGTTGCTCAGCGTCGTCGTTTACAAGCTTACCTGAAAGGTAAAGATATCGCACGTTACACAGCGCTGATCGAGCGTCTGGGTCTGCGTCGTTAATCTTGTCAGTTTCAGAGGAAAGGGGCCAAATGGCCCCTTTTCTTCTAAAAGTTAATTGAAAGTTGAAGTAATACTCGAATTATACTTAACTAAAATGTTAAGCTATTATCGATAATTGACTGTTTTAATTAAAACCACTTAAAACTACATCCGTATTCGCGCGGCTAATGAGAGAATTGATGATTGGAATATCAATCCTCTCATTAGTCGCGAGGCTGTAGTCAGAAAATAAACCATGCTACCTGAGAATCTCTCGTAGCCTTACAAAAAGGGTAATATTTTGTTAAATCCTATTGTTCGTAAGTTCCAGTATGGCCAGCATACCGTAACATTAGAAACAGGCATGATCGCACGCCAAGCAACGGCGGCGGTGATGGTAAACATGGATGACACTGCAGTATTCGTGACTGCTGTGGCACAGAAAAAAGTTAAAGAAGGGCAAGATTTCTTCCCTTTAACAGTAAACTACCAAGAGCGTACTTACGCTGCAGGTCGTATTCCAGGTAGCTTCTTCCGTCGTGAAGGCCGTCCTGGTGAAGGCGAAACCTTAGTTGCACGTCTGATTGACCGTCCATTACGTCCTCTGTTCCCAGAAGGCTTCCTGAACGAAATCCAAATCATTGCTACCGTTGTTTCTGTTAACCCACAAGTTAACCCAGATATCGTTGCGATGATCGGTGCATCTGCTGCACTGGCACTGTCTGGTGTTCCATTCAATGGTCCTATTGGTGCTGCACGTGTTGGTTTTATCAATGACCAATATGTTCTGAACCCAACTGCTGATGAATTAAAATCAAGCCGTCTGGATTTAGTGGTTGCGGGTACTGACAGCGCAGTATTAATGGTTGAGTCAGAAGCTGAACTGTTAAGCGAAGAGCAAATGCTGGGTGCAGTTGTGTTCGGTCACGATCAACAACAAGTTGTTATCCAGAACATCAATGAATTAGTCAAAGAAGCGGGTAAAGAGAAATGGGATTGGCAACCAGAGCCAGTTAACCAAGCTCTGAACGATCGCGTTGCTGCACTGGCTGAAAGCCGTATGGGCGATGCTTACCGTATCACTGAGAAACAAGAGCGTTATGCTCAAGTTGACCTGATCAAAGACGAAGTGATTGCAACTCTGGTTGCTGAAGATGAGAACGTCGATGTTTCTGAAGTGTCAGACATTCTTGCTCACTTAGAAAAACAAGTTGTTCGTAGCCGCGTTATCCGTGGTGAGCCACGTATCGATGGCCGTGAGAAAGACATGGTTCGTGCGTTGGACGTTCGTACTGGTGTTCTGCCACGTACTCACGGTTCTGCACTGTTCACCCGTGGTGAAACTCAGGCGTTGGTTACTGCAACATTAGGTACTGAGCGTGATGCACAGGTTATCGACCAATTAATGGGCGAATACACTGACCGCTTCTTATTCCACTACAACTTCCCTCCATACTCTGTTGGTGAGACTGGTATGGTTGGTTCACCTAAACGTCGTGAAATTGGTCACGGTCGCTTAGCGAAACGTGGTGTGCTGGCAGTAATGCCTTCACAAGCAGAATTCCCGTACACAGTACGTGTTGTTTCTGAAATCACGGAATCTAACGGTTCTTCTTCAATGGCATCTGTATGTGGTGCGTCTCTGGCTCTGATGGATGCTGGTGTACCAATTAAAGCTGCTGTTGCGGGTATCGCGATGGGTCTGGTGAAAGAAGGTGACGATTTCGTTGTTCTGTCTGACATCTTAGGTGATGAAGACCACTTAGGTGATATGGACTTTAAAGTAGCGGGTAGCCGTGACGGTATCAGCGCACTGCAAATGGATATCAAAATCGAAGGTATCACTCGCGAAATCATGCAAGTGGCTCTGAACCAAGCTAAAGGTGCGCGTCTGCATATCCTTGGCACAATGGAACAAGCTATCAATGGCCCACGTGAAGAGATCTCTGAGTTCGCTCCACGCATTTACACCATCCGTATCAACCCAGACAAGATCAAAGATGTCATCGGTAAAGGTGGTTCTGTTATCCGTGCATTAACGGAAGAAACAGGCACAACTATCGAGATCGAAGATGACGGTACTGTGAAAATCGCAGCAACTGATGGCCTGAAAGCGAAAGAAGCAATTCGTCGCATCGAAGACATCACTGCAGAAGTTGAAGTGGGTCGTATCTACCAAGGTAAAGTGACTCGTATCGTTGACTTCGGTGCATTCGTTGCTATCGGTGGCGGTAAGGAAGGTCTGGTTCACATTTCACAAATCGCTGACAAGCGTGTAGAGAAAGTGACTGACTACCTGCAAATGGGTCAAGAAGTTCCTGTTAAGGTGTTAGAAATCGACCGTCAAGGCCGTATTCGCCTGAGCATGAAAGAAGCTGTTGCTGGCGAAGAAGCTCCAGCACAGCAGGAATCAGCAGAATAAGCTGACCGAAAGTGTAGCGCCTGATAAACTTAGGCGCTATCAGCCTAAATTTGCTGACTAGTGGTAATGTAAGGGCGTAGTATGCAGAACTGTATTAACTTTCGTTTTATCGATAGCCGCACCTTAGTCCGTGTGCTATCCGCGTTCATCTTTTTTATTATTATTGGATGTAGTAATAAAGATTGGCGTAAAAACGAGGTTTTTGCAGTTCCATTGCAGCCTTCATTACAACAAGAAGTGATTTTGGCTCGTATGGAACAAATCCTTGCGAGCCGATCTTTAACCGATGATGAGTACGCGCAGCTTTTATATGAGCGCGGAGTACTGTATGATAGTCTCGGTTTAAGGGCGCTGGCACGTAATGATTTTTCAACTGCGTTGTCAATCCGTCCGGATATTCCTGAAATCTTTAACTTTTTAGGAATATATTTTACGCAGGCTGGCAACTATGATGCCGCCTATGAAGCGTTTGATTCTGTTTTAGAGCTTGATCCAACTTACAATTTCGCGCGAATGAATCGTGGCATCGCATTATATTACGGTGGACGATACAAATTAGCGCAGGATGATCTGCTGGCGTATTATCAGATAGATCCAAATGATCCTTTTCGTACTCTGTGGCTTTATCTCGTAGAAAAAGACATAGACCCGCGTATGGCACAAGACAATCTTGCTGCCCGCTACAACCAAGCGGAGAAAGGGCAATGGGGCTGGAATATCGTAGAATTCTATCTTGGCAATATCAATGAAACGACATTGATGGAGCGTTTGAAAGAGACATCTACGGATAACACTTCGCTCGCTGAGCATCTCAGTGAAACTAACTTCTATTTAGGTAAGCATTACCTAAGTCTGGGGGATAAGGATAGCGCAACTGCGTTATTCAAACTGACGGTAGCTAACAACGCACACAGCTTTGTTGAGCACCGCTACGCATTGTTGGAATTGGCGCTGTTAGGCCAAGAACAAGACGACCTATTAGAATCGGGCCAGCAATAGCTGACGAACATTTCTCTATTCATTTTTAAGCCATCATCCACCTGGGTGAGGGTTTATTTGTTCGTTTAATAACACAATTTGAGCCAGTTCACATTTTAAATGATAATGACCGAAATGATTTTCGCTCCGTTATGTAAACTGGCCGCCACTAAGTATGAGGCACCTTTACATGACGACTGAGACCGATATGTCTTTTGCTGATCTAGGTTTATCAGCATCTATTTTGAACGCACTAAGCGACCTGGGATACGAAAAACCATCTCCAATCCAGCAACAATGTATTCCATTGTTATTGGATGGTAATGATGTATTAGGTATGGCACAAACCGGTAGTGGTAAAACCGCTGCATTTGGTTTGCCATTACTGCATAACATCGATCCAGATTTAAAAGCCCCACAAATTTTAGTACTGGCACCGACACGTGAGTTAGCGGTGCAAGTTGCTGAAGCACTGAGCGATTTCTCTAAACACATGAACCGCGTCAACGTGGTTGCCTTATATGGCGGTCAACGTTATGACGTTCAACTTCGTGCATTACGCCAAGGACCACAAGTGGTTGTTGGTACTCCAGGTCGTCTGTTAGACCACCTGAAACGCGGTACTTTAGATCTTTCTAAACTGAAAGGCTTAGTATTAGACGAAGCTGATGAAATGCTGCGTATGGGCTTCATCGATGATGTTGAAAACATCATGAGCCAGATTCCAGCAGAACACCAAACTGCGCTGTTCTCGGCAACAATGCCAGAACCAATCCGTCGTATTACTCGTCGCTTTATGAAAGATCCTAAAGAGATCCGCATTCAGTCGAGCATTACTACACGTCCAGATATCGCTCAAAGCTACTGGACTGTTTACGGCATGCGTAAAAATGAAGCGCTGGTGCGTTTCTTAGAAGCTGAAGATTTCGATGCGGCGATTATTTTCGTTCGTACCAAAAACGCAACCTTAGAAGTTGCAGAAGCGCTTGAGCGTAATGGCTATAACAGTGCGGCACTGAATGGTGACATGAACCAAGCACTGCGTGAGCAAACATTAGAGCGCTTAAAAGATGGTCGTTTAGATATCCTGATCGCAACTGACGTTGCAGCACGTGGTCTGGATGTTGAGCGTATCAGCTTAGTTGTTAACTACGACATCCCAATGGATGCAGAATCTTACGTTCACCGTATCGGTCGTACCGGTCGTGCGGGTCGTGCGGGTCGCGCATTACTGTTCGTTGAGAACCGTGAGCGTCGTTTACTGCGCAACGTTGAACGTACAATGAAACTGACTATTCCTGAAGTGGAATTGCCAGATGCTGACGTATTAAGCCAACGTCGTCAGGCGAAATTTGCTGAACAAATCCAACAGCAATTAGAAAGCAGCGACTTAGATCAGTACCGTTCACTGTTAGCGAAAATGTCTCCATCTGAAGATGTAGATATGGAAACCTTAGCAGCGGCATTACTGAAAATGGCTCAAGGCGAACGCGCTCTGATCCTGCCACCAGATGCACCGCGTCGTCCGCGTCGTGAATTCAACGACCGTGATGATCGTCGTGGCGACCGTCGTGACCGTAACGACCGCAACAGTAACGGCAACGGTTTTGACCGTGCAGAGCGCGGCGATCGTGGTGCTCGTCGTGAGCGTCGTGATGTTGGCGATATGGAAATGTACCGTATCGAAGTAGGTCGTGATGACGGTGTTGAAGTTCGTCATATCGTTGGTGCGATCGCGAACGAAGCAGACATCAGCAGCCGCTACATTGGTAACATCAAACTGTTTGGTACTCACTCAACTATCGAGTTACCAAAAGGTATGCCAAGCGAAGTGTTAACTCACTTAAGCCGTGCGCGTGTTCTGAACAAACCAATGCAAATGCAACTGATCGGTGATGCTCAACCATTTGAGCGTCGTGGCGGTGGCGAACGTCGTGGTGGTCCACGTCGTGAAGGCGGCAGCGAAGGTGGTTTCGGTGCAGGTCGTCGTAATGACCGTGGTGGCGACCGTGATGGTCGTCGTAGCGGTGGTGATCGCGAAGGCTTCAGCGGCAACCGTCGTGGTGGAAACCGTGATGGTGGCAACCGTGACCGTGGTAATTCTGCACCTCGCCAAGATGGCACTAATGCAGCGCCACGTCGTCGTAGCAGCAGCCACAACGCATAATAGCGCTATCCAGCCACGTTAATGTGGCTGAGATAAATACAAAAAACCCGCATTTTAAAATGCGGGTTTTTTTATGCAGTTAATAAGGCTTTCGCTTCTCGCTGAGGCATAGGTAGCGGTGCTCGGCTTACTACCACTTTTTTCACACGCTGATTAAATGCCCCGTAAACAATTTCGGTAAATAGGCGCTCTTCCACCATATTCACGCCCCCTTCAATAATTTCGAGGGCTTGAACCAAAATACGATGTTTCGACGCAAAAGGGCGACGGACTTTCAGACCCATATCGCAGACCAACTGATACAGTACAAACTCGGCTTTAAAAAAATCCCCGATAACCATTCTTTGGGCTGAAAACTCACCCGTTGCACTGTGTTCTTCATGGGTATCGAGATTTTTTAATGTCATCGAATTGGTGCGAATTTGCAGGTAAAAATCAGCCATAACCTTTTCTCCTGAGTCACTCGTTAAATTAGCCCAAGCGCCTCTTTTAAGGGTTTTAAATAGCGGCGGCTAACGGGAATATGCTCACCTGAGCATAGCACCAATTCGGCTTGTCCATTATCCCCAAATAGAATCTCGCTGAGCTGGGTCATATTTACTAAATATTGACGATGGCAACGGACTAACGACGTACGCATTTCTAATGTGCGCAAGGTTAATTCGGTAAAGCCTTCTTGTCCTTGGGTACTCATTACATACACGCCGCTCATGCGAGAAGTAACATATTGCACATCGTCTAATTTCATTAGATAAATTCGGCTGTGTCCGGTACAAGGAATAAACTTGAGCGGTTCATTGTTATCGAGAAGCTCGAGATTCTGTTTCTGTTTATTTTGGCGTAAACGGGCTAAAGTTTTTGCCAATCTTTCAGGTTCAAGGGGTTTAAGTAGATAGTCGAAAGCATGCTCTTCGAAAGCTTGGATCGCAAATTCATTAAATGCCGTCAGAAAAACAATGTGTGGGCGCTCTTCAGGATCGAGCATACGCACCATTTCTAATCCCGTCACCCGGGGCATTTGAATATCTAAAAACACCACATCAGGCTTTTTTTGTGGATCAAACCGATGGCTTCAATGGCATTGGCGCACTCGCCAATAATCTCGATATCGTCATGTTCCTCAAGTAAGCAGCGCACGTTTTCACGGGCTAGGGGTTCGTCATCAACGATCAGTACATTCATAGCGTTATTATCATTTATTATGTGCAATGTGATTAAGTGGACATGTAGGGCAAGCGGATTTTCACGCGGGTGAATTTTTCAGGTTCATACTCCACGCCTATTCCATATTTTTCACCGTATTTCAGGCGCAAGCGTTTATCGACTAAGCCCATCCCTAAGCCGTCAGATTGCCCACTTGGCTGGTATAAACCGGCATTATCTTCGATTTCAATATAGACATGTTCACAGCGAATATAGCTACGTATTGTAATGTATCCGGTATTTAATAACTGTGAAGTGCCGTGTTTTATTGCATTTTCGACAATAGGTTGCAGCGTAAACGCGGGTAATTCCACCTGTTTAACTTCATCGGGGATATCTAAATGGATCTGTAAATTATCTTGGAATCGCGCCTTTTCAATTTGCAGGTATGAATTGATATGCTCGATTTCTTCCCCTAATGTCGCATTCTGCTCTGGACGTTTTAAGTTATTACGAAAGAAGGTGGAGATATACTGCACGAGCTGTCCCGCTTGCTGGCTATCTTTGCGGATCACTGCTTGTAATGTGTTGAGCACATTAAAGAGAAAATGCGGGTTCACTTGTGCGTGAAGCAGTTTGACTTCCGATTGCAGTAAAGATTGCTTATTGCGCTCATATTGCCCCGCCAAAATTTGGGCGGAGAACAGGCTGGCAATTCCTTCCCCTAGCGTACGGTTGATGGAGCTAAAGAGGCTATTCTTGGCTTGGTATAACTTAATAGTACCAATCACCCGTTGGTTTTCCCCTCTAAGCGGGATGACGAGGGTGGAACCAAGCTTGCACGAGGGACTTAACGAGCATTTATATGGAGTTTCGTTACCATCGGCATAAACCACTTCATTATTATCAATGGCCTGCCTGGATTGAATGGATGAGATAGGTGTCCCTGGAATGTGGTGATCGGAGCCTAGCCCGATAAACGCGAGAATTTTTTCTCTATCCGTAATGGCGACGGCACCAATATCTAATTCTTGGTAAATAATTTTTGCCACTTTCATGCTGTTATCCGCATTGAAACCTTTACGCAAAATACCCTCAGTGCATAGGGCGATTTTCAAGGCTTGCGCGGAGAATGCCGTGGTGTATTTCTCGACGATGGCGCGCCTATCCAGCAAGATACGGATAAACATGGCAGCCCCGATGGTATTGGCAATGATCATCGGTGCGGCAATATTTTTCACTAATTCATAAGCTTCATCGAATGGGCGGGCGATGAGCAAAATAATCAGCATTTGGATGATTTCAGCGAAAAAGGTAACGCAGCTAGCGGTAACAGGGTTAAAAATTTTATTAATTTCCCCTCGCTTCATATAGTAGCGATGGACCAGCCCCCCAATTAAGCCTTCGACAATGGTAGAGATCATACAAGCGAAAGCGCTCATTCCTCCCAAAGAGTACCGGTGGACCCCACCAGTAAACCCAACAGCAAAACCCACCGCAGGACCGCCTAACAATCCGCCAAGTACAGCGCCAATAGCACGAGTATTAGCTATGGAATCATTGATATGTAAACCAAAATAAGTACCGATGATGCAAAATACGGAGAAAATAAGGTAGCACATCACTTTATGAGGTAAGCGAATGGTAACCTTAAGAAGAGGGGTGACCAGAGGAGTGCGGCTGAGTGCCCAAGCGATAACGAGGTGGACGCACATTTGTTGTAGTAGTAATAAAATCAAATCGAATTCGTACATGCTCGTCATATTTCACATTATGGGGGTGTTGGCTACGTTCAGCTACTTAAGTCACATACTTTTGTACATGCTCGTCATATTTCACATTATGGGGGTGTTAGCTACGCTCAGCTCCTCTAGTCACATACTTTTGTATGCTCCTAGAGATATCTTCTCTTGCCGCCTACCCATAATGCGAACTATTTAGAGCATGTTAGAGCATGGCTCACTATATTTTACATTATGGGGGCTGCGCTCAGTGGGCTTAGCCATATACTTTGGGGGATATTGTATCTTATTGGGCTGGTTAAGTAATCGTCATTTAATAATTAGTAAAACATCATTATTTGACATAAGCGTCAAAGCCCCTCAGACTAAAAAAGACCGCTAAAGCGTGATTTTGCGCACAAATTTCTTAACGTTAGTGTTAATTTATTGTCATAATGAAAAAGTAGTTTCCTCCGTTATTATTCAAGGCCCACATACATAATGAAAAAAAGAACCATCATACTGATCTTGCTTATGCTGATCTTAATTGCTGCTGCGGCGCTTTTTCATTCCCATAATCAATTTTTATTATTGCAAGGGGAAGTGGACGCACCGGAGGTCATCGTGACTTCAAAAGCCAAAGGCAGAGTCATTGAACGCCATGTAGAACGCGGGGATGATGTGAAGAAAGGGCAGTTATTGCTCACCTTAGAAAGCCCTGAGTTACAAGCCCAATACGCGGCATTAAAAGCGGCTAAGGACCAAGCTCAAGCTCAACTCGACCAATCCTTGAATGGAACTCGTGAAGAGACGCTGCGTGACCTACAAGCTGCGGTTGCTCAAGCAAATTCGCAATACCAAAATGCCTCCCGTGAATTTACCCGTCTAAATAATCTTTCAGGTAAAGGGTATGTTTCAGCAAATGAGCTAGATACCGCCCGTAAAGCGAAAGATGTTGCGTTCCAACAAGTCCAAAGTGCTAAGGCGCGTTTGGAAGAAGGTAAAAACGGCGATCGTATCGAGCAGCGTCAACAATATAAAGCGGCAGTGGACCAAGCAGAGCAAAAACTGGCTGAACTCCAAGTTCAACTGGATGACTTGCAAGTGAAAGCCCCTGTGGATGGTGAAGTTGGTCCAATCCCAGCAGAAATTGGTGAACTGTTCAATGCAGGTAGCCCATTAATCTCATTGATCAGCCTCCCTCAAGCCTATTTTGTTTATAACCTACGTGAAGACATTTTAGTGGGTGTGAAAAAAGGGGACAAAATTGAGCTGACGGTTCCTGCCTTAGGGGATAAAACCGTGGAAGCCGAAGTTCGCTATATTGCACCGAAAGGGGATTACGCGACTAAACGAGCCACCCGTGCGACAGGGGATTTCGACCTGAAAACCTTTGAAGTTCGCTTGTATCCACAACAACCGATTGAAGGATTGCGACCGGGGATGAGCGCCTTGTGGCACTGGGATAAATAACAGGTGACGCCATGAAACTCAAATTCGCTTGGCATGGTTTTGAACATGCCTTTAGCCGCGAAACCCAAATGGCGATCCGCAGCCCAGTCTTTCACTGGCTGAGTTGGCTATTCCCTTTGATGCTGTTTACGTTAATCAGCGCTAACTTCTCTGAGGGAACGCTGATGGATGTGCCAGTTTCGGTGGTCGATAGCAACAACAGCCCGGTTTCAAGGCAAATTATCCGCGACCTTGATGCGGGCCCTCATGCGGAAGTGAAAGCGATTGATGGCAACTTAGTGACATCCATCAAGCAGCTGGGGAGTGCCAAAGATTATGCCTTGCTTTATATCCCCAAAAATTTTGAGGAGGATATATTGCGAGGACGCCAGCCTGAATTGCGCATGTACTACAATGCACTATTTTACGCATCTGGCAGTTATGCTATTCAAGATTTTAGCGGCTTAGTTGCGGAACTTAACGCCAAATACCGCCAAGAAATGGCAAAATCGATGGGGCAATCGCTACCGGCATTGGCGCAAGTCACGCTCTCTTACGATAGCCTCTTTAACCCAAGTGGCAGCTATATTTATTACCAACAATTTGCGGCGACCATCCACATGCTGCAACTGTTTGTGGTCACTGCCACTATTTACACCATGTCTCGCGGCACCATTCTTCAAAGTGTGAAGCCATTTTCAATGGCACTGCTAGGTAAAATGGCACCTTATACGTTATTTTTTACGACGTTACTGATTGTGGAACTGGCGGCATTGGTCACTATTTTCGACGCAAAAGTGGTGGGGAACCCTCTGTATATGATGCTGGTGGGCTTCTTCTATGTGATAGCGGCGCAGAGTATTGGGTTACTACTCTTTAGCTTCACGTCCAGCGCGATAATGGCTTACAGCTTAATCGGGATGCTGGTGAGTATTGCCTTGGCGTTTTCTGGCATGGCAGTGCCGGAACTCTCGATGATTCTGCCCGCACGGATTATTTCGAACGCGGAGCCGCTCACTCACACTTTAAACGCCATGTTTGATATTTTCTTACGGGAAATCTCGTTTGAGCGCATTGTGCAAGTGTGTCTATTCTTGCTGATTTACCCGTTACTGACGGCATTTTTGATCCGTAAACGCTTAGTGAAACGGCTTGAAACCCAAGGAAGTATCGTATGATGACGGTCTATTTTGCGACGTTTAAAAAGGTACTGCTGGGCATGCTGGAGAAACCGATGTGGCTGTTGCTGCTCGTTTCTCTCTGTATTATGAGTTTGGTGTACGCGCGTCCTGTCCTGTGGGATCTGCCTGTGGCGGTTATCGATATGGATCACTCAGGCGCAAGTCGTGAACTGATCCGTGATTTAGACGCCACGCCCAAAGTCCAGCTACACAGTTACGATAATTTAGCTCAAGCGCGGCAGGATATGATTGCGAGGCAGCTGTTTGCCATCGTAATCATCCCTACGGATTTTGAAAAGCATTTGCTTAGTGGCAAAAATATCACGGTACCGGTTTATGGGGATGCCACAAACCGCTTAGCCAGCGGGCAAATCCAGCAAGAGCTATCGAAAGCGTATCAAACGCTATTGAGCGCCTATAACACCCAGTTACTGGAAAAGGCGGGTTTCAGTCCTGAACAAGCGAAAGTGATTATTGCCCCTGTTCGCAGTGAAACCGAGCCACTGTATAACCCCGGAATTAGCTTTGCGGCGATTATCTTCCCTGGCTTGCTGGTGATGTTATTGCAGCACTCCTTATTAATTGCGTGTGTGCGGGTCAGTATTGCCATTCGCTCTACACCAAAAGGTAAACCTCCATTAGCGGTTTATCTGGGGGCGTTGTCGGCGCTGGTACCTATCTGGTTATTTCTTTCGACCGTGTTTTTTGCCTTATGGCCATGGATTTTGGGTTATCGACAAGAAGCGCCGTTGTACCAAATTTGGATGCTGACCTTCCCATTCTTACTCGCCGTTATTGGGTTAGGGAAGTTGGTCACGGAATGCTTGCGTAGTGTGGAGATGATCTACCTGACATTGGCGTTTATCACCACGCCGGTATTCTATATGTCTGGGACTATTTGGCCATTACAAGCCATGCCGGATTGGGTACGAATGATAGCCTCGGCGTTGCCATCCACATGGGCGACTAACGCCATGGCGGGGATCAACCAAATGGGGCTGCCATTTAGAGATATCTTGATGGATATTGTGATGATGCTGGTGCTTGGGGTGATTTACTCGTTTATCGGTGTGTTTATTGGCATGTTGCGAGATGGTGAGTTACGCCAGATTAGCCATGCAGTGCACCGCTGGCGCAAGCATTTTCATAAATAGCCATAAATAATCGTCAGAGAGGTTGGTTTCCAACCTCTTATTTTGAAAAGTTACGTCTCAATTTTTTATTCCGGTACATTTTACTCTACAACGCTGAGACTTAAGTTGCACTCTTTGGGCGTTGAAACCGAAAATGTGCGTCCGTTAGCATTGGTTTTGCCCGAATAGGCTTCCCCATTACAGTCATTGATAATGATGTAATTGACTGATGAAAGTGGTAAATCATTTTCATCGGTTAATAGGAAACTCAAATTATAATCGTGGCCACCCACTTGGGAACTAATGTTGCCATTGCTTTTGGCGGCAAGCCCCGCAATCACAAACTCACCAGTTTTACCATCTTGGGTCAATTTTCCAACCACGTTATCTTCAGTGCCTGCCACAATATGGGCATTTTCAGGCACGGAAAGAATTTTTTTCCCTTTAAATACCACGCGATAGTACCCAGAATCGGAGTAACCCACTTCTTGGTTTTTTTCGAGATCAGCTTTGGTGTACTCAAGGGATGTTGAGCATCCCGTTAAAAAAAGTGTCATGACGAGCAGGGTACGTTTTATCACGGGTATTTCCTTATTAGTCTGTGAGTTTGGTTGTTTATCTAATCTACCGTACGTCAACCGAATTCAAAGGAGATAACTCTGTATCTGTTTGGGGGATATTCTGGGTATAGACAGGTTATTGATGAAAAATTGCGCAGGTTTTTGTTGGTGATTGGCCATGGAATGAAAAGGCTCGCTAGAGAGCCTCTCATAAATAGAAAATTCATTACGCCTCTAGGGTCAATACCGCTTAAAAAATTAACGATATATCTCTCTTATTAATGGCAGTAATCCCAACCCAGCGAGCTGGATTTCGATTTCATTGGCTTTTTTAATATCCTCTTTATTTTCACCATCAAAAACATGGTC
>NZ_WLUG01000076.1:0-27614 GCF_009706505.1 Providencia sp. wls1922
GCCGCAGCAATTTTTTCATTGGTTGCGCCTAATGCCCCTTGGGTATTGTAATTACGGCTATAAGTCCGGCTCTTAGTTGAGCCATTTGGTGCGGTAGCATTAACGACAACGCTGGAATTAACCGTAATATTATGGCGTAAACTTCCTTCGCTCACTTGCGTGTTCAACTTGTTTAATTGAACCACTAAGTTGATATTGGCGGGAGATGTCACCATGAAACCACGAGCAGCCATTTGCTTTTCTACGGCTTCTTGCATTAGATAACGCGGATCGCGAGAGGGATTTAGCACCTCTAAAGTACCGTTTCGGTTAATTTCAGCTAATGCGCGATTTGTACGGTTATCAACGCTACTCACGCTAATTGAAGTCGCATTGAGCGTCGGGTTTTTGGCTGGTAATGCAATTTTAGGTTCGAGGGGCAGCGTATTAGACGGTGCAGTACAGCCCGCTAATAAAAATAACGCAAAAAGTGGAAAACACAGTTTTCTTAACATAATTCTTCCCAGTTCATCTTTCCTAATTGAAAATGTTCCGTTATGGTTCGGGGTGCAACAACTCACACTATTAGACAACAGTTTGAGAAAAAATTCGCGTAAATGTGCAGTCGATGAACATTTTGCATACCCGGACCATAGTTTCAACAATGTAGATGCTATTATCCGCTATTTCTATAATAAGAAGATAGTTACCAACAGCGTGATTAGGGGATTTTTTTTCAGATGTGCTTTAGCGTTTTTTAATTAATTTAGGAGTCTCTATGGACGCCAATATGCCACAAACTATGCAGTCTCGCGTGAGTGAAAAGCTACAGTCTGCATTTGAACCTGAACATATGGAGGTGATTAATGAAAGTCATCAGCATAATGTGTTACCCGGTTCAGAGAGCCATTTCAAAGTGGTTTTAGTCAGTGATAAATTTGAAAACAAACGTATGATTGGTCGTCACCGTGAAATTTATGCTATTTTGGCTGACGAGCTTGCAGGTGAGATTCATGCTTTAGCCTTACACACTTATACTCCAAAAGAGTGGAATGAATTAGCGAGTACTGCGCTAAAATCACCTGCTTGTCGTGGTGTTGGTGGTGTGAATCGCTAATCAAACGTCTTGATGACATACGAATACCAATAGTGTGTTTATCGAGTGGCTGTAAGTGAGCGTTTTTTCCTCAATTCGAGAGAGGAAAATGAATTTTTAGTCAGAAAAGTCACAAATAAAGAGGAATAATCGCTTCTTTTATCGGCTTTTCTCGACTCAGGGCGCATGCATCGGTATAATGCTGCGTCTAATTTTCAGTAAGGTTTCGGGACGCTTCTGATATCAGGGATGACCGTTATGAAAGTAACGCCCCCGGTTCTGGAAGGGAGATTGCCATTATGATTTAATGGCATAACTCTGGAGTAGACCGATCACTAAGATTTATTTTGAGGTAAGAAGATGCAAGTTTCTGTTGAAACGACTCAAGGCCTTGGGCGTCGTGTAACAATCACCGTTCCTGCCACTGATATTGAAAAAGCGCTGAATAGCGAGCTGGTTAACGTTGCTAAGAAAGTCCGTGTTGATGGTTTCCGTAAAGGGAAAGTACCAATGCACATCGTTAAACAACGTTACGGTGCGTCTGTAATGCAAGACGTTCTGGGCGATGTTATGCAACGTAACTTTATCAATGCAATCATTGAACAAAAAATCAACCCAGCTGGCGCGCCAAGCTACAAGCCAGAAATGTTCGAAGACGGTAAAGACTTCGTTTACGCGGTTGAGTTCGAAGTGTACCCAGAAATCGAATTAAAAGGTTTTGAAACTATCGAAGTTGAAAAACCAGCTGTAACCGTGAAAGACGAAGATCTCAACGACATGCTGGAAACTCTGCGTAAGCAACAAGCACAGTGGAAAGAAGTTGAAGATGCAGCAGCAGCTGATTCACGTATCACTATTAACTTCACAGGTTCTATCGACGGTGAAGAATTCGAAGGTGGTAAAGCTGAAGACTTCGCACTGGTTATGGGCGAAGGCCGTATGATCCCAGGTTTCGAAGAAGGCGTTGTTGGTCATAAAGCTGGTGAAGAATTTGATATCGAAGTTAACTTCCCAGAAGATTACCATGCAGAAAACCTGAAAGGTAAAGCAGCTAAGTTTGCTATCGTTCTGAAGAAAGTTGAACAGCGTGAATTGCCAGAATTTACTGAAGAGTTCGTTAAGCGTTTCGGTATTGCTGACGGTTCAGTAGAAGGTCTGCGTGCAGAAGTTCGTAAAAACATGGAACGTGAGCTGAAAAATGCAGTTCGTAACCGTGTTAAAGCGCAAGTTCTGGAAGGTCTGGTTAACGCAAACGAAATCGAAGTCCCAGCAGCAGTTGTTGATGGTGAAATCGATGTTCTGCGTCGTCAAGCTGCACAGCGTTTTGGTGGCAACGAAAAACAAGCGATGGAATTACCACGTGAACTGTTCGAAGAACAAGCTAAACGTCGTGTAATTGTTGGTCTGCTGTTAGGCGAAGTTATCCGTACTAACGAGCTGAAAGCTGACGAAGATCGCGTTAAAGCGCTGATCGAAGACATGGCTTCTGCTTACGAAGATCCATCAGAAGTTATCGAATACTACAGCAAAAATGAAGAGCTGATGAACAGTGTTCGTAACTTAGCGTTAGAAGAGCAAGCTGTAGAAACTATTCTGGCAGCGGCTAAAGTAACTGAAAAAGAAACTAACTTCACTGAGCTGATGAACCAAGTTCAAGCTGGTTAATTTTTCTTTTTAGCAGTACTCTTCTTTTTAGAAGTACAAAGCAAAACCCGTGGTGTTTCACTGCGGGTTTTTTGTCAATTAGCGTCGTAATATTTAGACTTTGTGCAAATCATCTTGAAAATTACATTTAAACCCTAATTATAATAAGAGTCATCAAGATATCGTTCGCTAGATGATGATGGGATTTTTGTGTGGAACACATTTTTCGACAGTATAAAACCGTGTAACTAGATAGACTTGTGTTAAACTCTTTAGCAGAGCGTCTTGCCTATCGCAGTGTTTTCAACAGTATTCTGGCTTAATTCTTTAGCGACTTTTTAACCAAGATTTAAAAAAGTGACTAAAATAATGAAGTAAGCGAAGAGTATAAACAGGCAGACACAACTAACTTAGAAAGAGTGTTTTTTAGAAATATTGTTTTTTAGAAATATTGTTTGTAGCACGATCCCTGCCCAAAATGGCGGACAGACAGCAAATTAGGCGCAAGCACCAGAAAAAGTTTTTAATAGGAGATTTCGATGTCACATTTTGGCGGTCAGGAGCAGTTAGCATCCCAAATGGCACTTGTGCCAATGGTTATCGAGCAAACCTCTCGAGGTGAGCGCTCATATGATATTTATTCACGTCTCTTAAAAGAACGTATTATCTTCCTGACTGGTCAGGTGGAAGATCATATGGCGAACTTAATTGTCGCTCAAATGCTATTTCTTGAAGCAGAAAACCCAGAAAAAGATATTCAACTTTATATTAACTCACCAGGCGGCGTGATTACTGCAGGGATGTCAATTTACGACACCATGCAATTTATCAAACCTGATGTGAGCACTATCTGTATGGGACAAGCGTGCTCAATGGGTGCGTTTTTATTAACCGCAGGTACAAAAGGTAAACGTTTCTGCTTACCAAACTCTCGCGTCATGATCCACCAACCGTTAGGTGGCTATCAAGGACAAGCGACAGACATTGAAATTCACGCTCAAGAAATCTTGAAAGTGAAATCGCGCATGAATGAATTGATGGCCCAACATACAGGGAAATCCATCGAAGAAATTAGTCGTGACACAGAGCGTGACCGTTTCTTATCAGCAAATGAAGCTAAAGAATATGGTCTGGTTGATCATATTTATACCAGCCGTTAATTTGCGAATATTTTGATATAATTAATTTATATCCTAAAGTTTTTGAAAATTTGTTGCCTTGTTTTACTACGAAAATTAGATAAAACAAGGCATTATAAATATAAGTGAGGTCTACTGATGACAGATAAACGCAAAGAGGGAGCAGGTAAATTACTGTACTGTTCTTTCTGCGGAAAAAGTCAGCATGAAGTGCGTAAGCTGATTGCCGGTCCGTCAGTCTATATTTGTGATGAATGCGTGGATTTATGCCTCGACATCATCCGTGAAGAGATCAAAGAACTGGCTCCGCATCGCGAGCGTAGTGAATTACCAACTCCCCACGAAATCAGACAGCATCTTGACGACTACGTTATTGGTCAAGAAAAAGCGAAAAAAGTGTTAGCGGTCGCTGTTTATAACCACTACAAACGTCTACGTAATGGCGATAAAACCAGCGATGGTGTTGAATTAGGCAAAAGTAACATTCTGCTCATTGGTCCGACGGGTAGTGGTAAAACGTTATTAGCAGAAACGTTAGCTCGCTATTTAGATGTGCCATTCACTATGGCGGATGCGACCACATTAACTGAAGCGGGTTACGTGGGTGAAGATGTTGAGAATATCATCCAGAAGCTGCTACAAAAATGCGACTATGATGTTGAAAAAGCTCAACGTGGTATCGTCTATATCGATGAAATTGATAAAATTTCTCGTAAATCCGATAACCCATCCATCACGCGTGACGTATCAGGTGAAGGGGTGCAGCAAGCATTACTGAAACTGATTGAAGGCACTGTAGCCGCGGTTCCGCCACAAGGCGGTCGTAAGCATCCGCAACAAGAGTTTTTACAGGTAGATACTTCGAAAATTCTGTTTATCTGTGGCGGTGCATTTGCCGGGTTGGATAAAGTTATTGGTCAACGTCTGAATACTCGTTCAGGTATTGGTTTTGCGGCGCAAGTTAAAGGTGAATCTGAGAAGGCAACAGAAGGTGAGTTACTCACTCAAGCGGAGCCTGAAGATCTCATTAAATTTGGTTTGATTCCTGAGTTTATCGGTCGTCTACCCGTGGTTGCCACTTTGACTGAGCTGAGTGAAGAAGCTCTGATTCAGATCTTAAAAGAGCCGAAAAACGCATTGACTAAACAGTATCAAGCTCTGTTTAACCTCGAAGGCACTGAATTAGAGTTTCGAGAAGAAGCATTAACGGCGATAGCGAAAAAAGCAATGGCGCGTAAAACAGGTGCTCGTGGCTTACGTTCAATCGTCGAAGCTGCTCTACTTAATACCATGTATGATCTACCTTCAATGAGTGATGTTGAGAAAGTCGTTGTAGATGAAAATGTGATTAATGAACAGTCAGAACCTCTGTTAATCTACAGCAAACCGGATGCCCAAGCTTCTGGCGATAATTAACTTCTCGTCTGTGTTCAATAAATAATCAATCAAAATGAGGGGTAACCCTCATTTTGTTTTTTATGCTTAACTAACCATTGAATGCTAAAATCTTGTCCCCATATAGTTTATATTCTTAGTTGTGGTTTCCTTATTTTGAAAGAGCACTGTTTATATCGCAGTGTTTTACAAGAATTTTTTCTGTTATAAGCAGAAACCCTTAACTGGCGTGTGCTAAACGAAGAGAGAGCTTTATGAATCCAGAGCGTTCCGAACGCATTGAAATACCAGTATTGCCTCTGCGTGATGTAGTGGTGTACCCACATATGGTGATCCCACTGTTTGTTGGACGTGAAAAATCCATTCACAGTCTGGAAGCAGCAATGGATCATGATAAGCAAGTGATGCTGGTTGCGCAAAAAGAAGCCTCAACCGATGAACCTGGGGTGAATGATTTATTTACTGTTGGGACAATTGCATCTGTGATCCAGATGCTGAAACTACCTGACGGTACCGTTAAAGTGCTAGTTGAAGGCCTACGTCGTGCTCGTATTACTAGCCTGACTGATAACGGGGAGTATTTCTTAGCGCAAGCTGAATATCTCGCGAACGATAGTGTGAAAGCGGCTATCTATGATGACGCATCAAAAGCGCCTAGCACTACCGAATTGGTTGACGAAAAAGAGCAAGAAGTATTATATCGTACGATTGTTAGTCAGTTCGAAAGTTACATTAAACTGAACAAAAAAATTCCACCTGAAGTTCTGACTTCACTGCATGCGATTGAGCAAGACCAGCTAGATAAACTGGCTGATACGATTGCTTCACACATGCCGTTAAAACTGGCAGACAAACAGCGCGTTTTAGAAATGGCAAACATTGCTGAGCGTGTTGAGTTCCTCATGGCAATGATGGAATCAGAAACTGAACTACTGCAAGTTGAAAAACGCATTCGTAACCGCGTGAAAAAACAGATGGAAAAAAGCCAGCGCGAGTACTATTTGAATGAGCAAATGAAAGCGATTCAAAAAGAACTTGGCGAAATGGATGATGCTCCAGATGAAAACGAATCGCTGAAACGCAAAATCGAAGAAGCGAAAATGCCAAAAGAGGCACAAGAAAAAGCCGAAGCTGAATTGCAGAAGCTGAAAATGATGTCTCCAATGTCTGCTGAAGCGACGGTGGTTCGTAGCTACATTGATTGGATGGTTCAGGTTCCATGGCATAAGCGTAGCAAAGTCAAAAAAGACTTAGTGAAAGCGCAAGAAGTGCTCGATACAGATCACTATGGCTTAGAGCGCGTTAAAGACCGTATCCTTGAATACCTCGCGGTTCAAAGCCGTGTTAGTAAAATCAAAGGACCAATCTTATGCTTAGTCGGACCTCCAGGGGTTGGTAAAACGTCTCTGGGGCAATCTATCGCTAAAGCAACAGGGCGTGAATATACCCGTATGGCTCTGGGTGGGGTTCGTGACGAAGCGGAAATCCGTGGTCACCGTCGTACTTATATTGGTTCAATGCCGGGTAAACTTATCCAGAAAATGGCGAAAGTAGGGGTTAAAAACCCACTATTTTTACTGGATGAAATCGATAAAATGTCTTCAGACATGCGTGGAGATCCTGCATCAGCACTGTTAGAAGTGTTAGATCCAGAACAAAACGTTGCATTCAACGACCATTATTTGGAAGTTGATTATGACCTGTCTGACGTGATGTTTGTGGCAACATCGAACTCGATGAATATCCCTGCACCATTATTAGACCGTATGGAAGTGATCCGTCTGTCTGGTTATACCGAAGACGAAAAACTGAATATTGCTAAGAGACATTTACTATCTAAGCAAATTGAGCGTAATGCCTTGAAAAAAGGCGAGTTATCTATCGATGATGGCGCAATTATGAGCATCATTCGTTACTATACTCGTGAAGCTGGCGTGCGTGGATTAGAACGTGAAATTTCTAAACTGTGCCGTAAAGCTGTTAAAGCATTGCTGATGGATAAAAAACTGAAGCATATTGAGATCACTGCAGATAATCTGAAGGATTACTTAGGTGTTCGTCGCTTTGATTACGGTCATGCTGATACCGAAAACCGAGTAGGGCAAGTGACTGGTTTAGCATGGACAGAAGTTGGTGGTGACTTACTTACCATTGAGACAGCCTGTGTACCGGGCAAAGGTAAGTTAACTTACACCGGTTCTCTGGGTGAAGTGATGCAAGAATCAATTCAAACAGCGCTGACAGTGGTACGTGCTCGTGCAGAAAAACTGGGTATTAACGGTGACTTCTATGAAAAACGTGATATTCACGTTCACGTACCAGAAGGCGCAACACCGAAAGATGGTCCAAGTGCGGGTATCGCAATGTCAACGGCACTGGTTTCTTGCTTAACGGGTAACCCTGTAAAAGCGGATGTGGCGATGACCGGTGAAATCACGTTACGCGGTTTAGTATTACCAATTGGTGGGCTGAAAGAAAAATTACTGGCAGCTCATCGTGGTGGTATTAAAACGGTTCTTATCCCTGATGATAACAAACGTGATTTAGAAGAAATTCCTCAGAATGTGATTGCTGATTTGCAAATCCATCCTGTTAAGACAATTGAAGAAGTCCTCTCATTAGCATTAGTCAATCCTCCTTTTGGGGCTGAAGTGGTCCAAAAGAAAGCTAAAAGAGTGAGCTGAATCAAGAAGCTTGTATAAAATTAAGGCTGACAGCTAATTTAGGGCTTGTCAGCCTTTTTTTTCGTGGTTACTTTAGCGAAGATTCTGATAATGGTTAGCGTGCTATCTGTTTTCTTGCCATTAATATTCAGGATTGATATAACGGCTGCATCATTAATTAACTATACTTAGTAATGTTAACTATACTGTAGTTGGTTAATTAACCGATAAAGTCAAAACTAATATGGGGATGATAATAGTGAATAAGTCTCAACTGATTGAAAAAATCGCTGCAGAAGCGAACATTTCTAAAGCCGCAGCAGGTCGCGTAGTCGATGCTTTCGTTGCTTCTGTAACGACTTCTCTGAGCAAGGGTGATGATGTTACTTTAGTTGGTTTTGGTACTTTTAATGTACGTCAACGCGCAGCACGTACAGGTCGTAACCCGCAGACAGGTAAAGAAATTAAAATCGCTGCGGCAAAAGTTCCTGCATTCCGTGCAGGCAAAGGTCTTAAAGACGCTGTTAACGGTTAATTGAGTTTAGTTTCGTCTTTCACGCATTTTTGCGAAAACTCAAACTGACGTAATGTCTTTAATCAGCTAATATATAAGCGCGCCATGGAAATGGTGCGCTTTTTTTTCTATCTGAGTTAAAATTAGCGTAATATTAAGAAATTCAACAAAGCAAAGCGGAGTTAAGCCTTTTTATGATGGAAGATCTACGCACGAAGGCGAACAGTCCTTTTATTAAAGTGTTGTTAGCTATTATTATCTTGTCATTCGTGCTGACAGGTGTTGCTGGCTATGTGATTGGTGGCTCAAGTAATAATGCTGCTGAAGTCAATGGACAGCCAATAAGCAAGGAACAATTACAGCAAGCTTTCCAGCAAGAGCGCCAGTCATTACAAGAATACTTAGGAGATAAATTCTCTGAAGTTGCAAGTAATGACAACTACATGAAAGAGCTGCGTACCCAAGCTTTGAATAACTTAATCAATAATCAATTGATTAACCAATACGCTAATGAATTACAACTCTCTGCTAGCGACCAACAAATTGAGCAAGCTATTTTTGCTATGCAAGTTTTCCAAACAAATGGAAATTTTGATAGTGAAAAATATCGCGAGATTTTAAAACGTTACAATATTAATGCAGATGATTTTGCGGCACAAATTCGCCAAGATTTAGTTCGTGCGCAATTAGGTAAATCGTTCACCGGAACAGAATTTGCACTGCCTTCAGAAGTCAAAGCGTATGCGGAACTGTTTATGCAAGAGCGTGAAGTCCGTACGGCAAGCTTGTCGTTAGCTGCGCTAGAAGCTAAACAAACCGTTTCTGAAGATGAATTAAAAGCGTATTACGCGGCAAATCAAAACAGTTTCATTTCACCTGAACAAGTTCAAGTAAGCTATGTCGAAATGGATGCGGCATCTATGCCAAAAGCATCTGTGACGGCTGAAGAAGTGAAAGCTTACTACGATGAAAATCTGAAGAATTTTACTAAAGCGGAACAAAAGCTGTATAGCATGATTCAAGTCGCATCAGAAAAAGATGCACAAGCTTTAGAAGCCGAGCTGAAAGGCGGCGCTGATTTCGCAACGTTAGCTACTGAAAAATCCACAGATAAATTCAGTGCTGGCAACAAAGGCGTGATTGGTTGGATGGAAGCAACTTCTACACCAAGCGAAATCATCAGTGCGAATTTAACCGAGAAAGGTCAAATTTCTGCACCGATCAAAGTCCAAGATAATTATGTCTTATTCCGTTTGGATGATGTTAAGCCAGAAGCAATTAAGCCTTTTGATGACGTTAAATCAAGTATTGAAACTAGTTTAGTTCAAGATAAAAGCGTCAAACAGTTTTACGATTTACAACAGAAAGTGAGTGAAGCTGCGACGAATGACAATGAATCATTAGCATCAGTTGAAAGCATTTCTGGCTTGAAAGTTGTGACTACTGGCTGGTTTGATCGCCAAAACCCACCGACACAACTGAATTTCCCGAAAGTCGTTAACGAAGTATTCAGCGACCGTTTAGTCGATAAAAAAGGTACAACAGGTATCAACTCTGACGTGATCAACGTTGAAGGGGATCGTGCATTTGTTCTGCGTGTGACTGATTATAAAGCGGAATCAACAGAGCCATTCGAAACAGTAAAAGCGGATATTGAAGCATTAGTTAAGCGTCAGAAAGCGTCTGCACAATTAAAAGCGAATGGTGAGAAATTACTGGCAGAGTTACAAGCTGGTAAAGGTGATGAAGCATTGAAAGCTGCAGACACCCAATTTGGCGCTGTTCAAACAGTTTCATTCCTTGCACCTGCAACGGATGTGACGGGCGTTGCGATGAAAATGACACCGCCAACTGACGGTAAACCAACTTACGCAATCGCTTATGACCAAAAAGATAATCTACTAATTGTTCAATTAGATAAAGTGACTTTAGGTCAGCCAACAGCTGAAGAATTGAGCCAGCTATCTAACGAATATCGTGGTGCAATGAGCTCAGCGGTGAATGAAGCGTTAATGCTGAATTTACGCGCGAACGCAAAAATTGAAGTGCAAAGCTTAGAATAAGTTATTTGCATGGAATAATTGCGAAGCGCTTCGCAACTAAAATTGTAATATCTGTAATAGAAGGCCACCCAATGGGTGGCCTTTCGCATTGTATAAACTGAAGAAAAGTTTTTGAAAAAATTCTCTGGCATTGTGATGTTTCAACACACATAGGAGAACAATGATGAAATGGAATAAAAGCATTAAACAAGGATTAGGGACAGTGTTAATGGTAGCAATGTTATGCCCTTTATCTGCATTTGCAGTGGTTAAAAAAGCAGAAACTGAAAAACCAGCCACGGCGATAGTGCAACCTCAAAATAGTGATGAAGTAAAAAACGTGGCGAGTTTAACATCTCCAGACCAAGTGAATATTAATCAAGCCACTGCTGAAGAATTAGCGAGAAAACTCAATGGAATTGGTAAACAGAAAGCTCAGGCTATTGTTGAATACCGAGAAAAATATGGCGCTTTTAATACAGTTGAAAATATCCTTGAAGTACAGGGAATTGGACCTGCATTTTTAGAGAAAAATCGTAATAAACTTGTCCTATAAGCAAAAACAGCCCACTTTCAGCGTGGGCTATTTTTTTAGAAAATGGAAAGTAGCGTTATGAGATTAAAAATAAATTATGGGTAATATTTGTGCTATTAAATTTGATTTAAGCATGAATATGAGAGCTAAGTCTGATTAGTGATATTTTTTAAGCAGCCCTTTCAAATATTTGTTATTTTTATGTTATCAAATAATTTAACTGGTCGGAGTAGTTATGGCGATACACATAAAAGTGCTCGGTTATCACATTGATGTCTTTCAGCATGTCAATAATGCTCGGTACTTAGAGTTCTATGAAGCGGATAGATGGGATTGGATGGGAAAAGCTAATCTTATTGAATGGGCTATTCAGCATAGAATCGTGATGGCGGCAGTGAATATTAATGTTAACTATTTCCAAGCCGTTGGGTTGGGCGATGAGCTAACCGTCATTTCACGAATGGATAAAATCGGAGTGAAGAGTGCAGTCTGTTACCAACAAATTATTCGCCATCGTAATGGTGTTGATGAAGTGGTATCTGATGCGTACGTCACGTTTGTCTTCATTGATGGTAAAGTCAATAAAGCCATGGTGATCGAGGATGAACTCCGAGAAAAAATTGAGTCACTGAAAAATAAAACAGATGCTTTTATCGAAGTATAGGCAAATTAGGAGTATAGCCAACCAGTAAATATTCACTAAGGTTGGCTTTTAGAATTACTTCGTTGCGTTGAGTTGTTTGAGTAATGAATCCATAACGGCTTGTTGATTATTGAGATAATAATTCAAGCCTTTGCTACGTAAATGGCATGCGGCACACTCGGAACAGCCATCACCTGGAATACCATTGTAGCAAGTGAGAGTTTGAGTGCGGATAGTCTCAAGGTGCCCATAGTAGTCAGCAAGAGCCCATGTTTGTGCTTTGTCTAACCACATAAGTGGTGTTTCGAAACGAATATCTTTTGCTAGTCCTAGGCTAACCGCATGATTGAGCGCTTTGACAAACTCATCACGACAATCAGGGTAACCTGAAAAGTCAGTTTCACAGACACCGGTGATCACCGCTTCAGCTTGTACTTGGTAAGCATAGATAGCAGCGAGTGTTAGGAATAGAATATTACGCCCGGGTACAAAAGTACTTGGTAACCCGCTGGCTTCGCTTTCTTCATAGTCAGGAACTGGAATGTTATCACGGGTTAAACTACTAACCGCTAGCTCATTGAGCAAGGTAACATCGAGAACTTTATGCGCTTTTGCGCCTAATTGTAGGCTAAGCTTTTGCGCAATGTCGATTTCTAAGCGGTGGCGCTGACCATAATCAAAGGTGACACAATGAACCTCATCATAATGTTTGAGTGCTTGAATTAGGCAGGTTGTTGAATCTTGTCCTCCGCTGAAGACAACAACAGCACGTTTCATGAGTCTCTCCTAAGATTAAATAATGAGAATATTAATTTAGATCTATGTTAACGAGCCAAGAGGGGAATGAACAGTCTGTTTTTGTACCTTCAACCTCTAAAATAAGCAATTTATGCTATATTTCGGTTATTCATGCAAAGTTATTCTACAATACTAGCAATTCGTAACAGCTTTATTATTTCATCATGATAGAATTTTGCGGATAACAGGATTCGCTTAGGGGCTAAACATGCTGGATAAAATAGATAAAAAACTACTTTGCTTATTACAAAATGACAGCAGCCTATCATTAAACTCATTAGCAGAAGCCGTCAATTTAACCTCGACACCATGCTGGAAGCGACTTAAAAGGCTAGAGGACGAAGGATATATTCGAGGACGAGTCACGCTATTAGATGGCGAAAAGCTGGGATTGGGGCTGACGGTGATTGTCATGATTAAAACCCAACAACATAATAGCGAATGGTATGCGCAATTTGTTTCATTTGTGGAAAAATTACCAGAGGTTTTAGTGTTTTATCGCATGGCTGGTGAATATGACTATCTGATGCAAGTCGAAGTTCATGATATGAAATCCTATGATCTATTTTATAAGAAATTGGTTAATGGCGTTCATGGCTTAATTGATGTAACCTCCAGTTTTGCAATGGAAAAAATAAAATATACAACCGTTTTGCCAATCCCTGACTAATCCAAAAGTCATATATTAGCCCAAGAGCGCAGAGCTCCTAATAATAGAGCAAGCAGTCACTAACATCATTCAAGGCAGTAATACGTGCGATTATTTTCACAATTACGTTGGTATTTTATAAGCGAATGGCGTCGCTATGTTGGCGCTATTTGTTTTCTTGTGGTCATTGCTATTTTACAAATGATCCCACCACGCTTTGTTGGTGTGATAGTGGATGGTATTAGCAAAGGGTCGATGACTAATCAACAACTTGTGACGTATGTATTATCCATGCTCGGAATTGCTTTAACAGTTTATGGGTTGCGCTATGTTTGGCGTTTATGGCTATTTGGTGCTTCTTACAAATTGGCTGTCCGACTAAGACAACAAATTTATCAGCAGCTTAGCTTACAAAATCAGCCATTTTATTTGAAATATCGCACAGGAGATCTTATCGCACGTACCACGAATGATGTGGATCGTGTGGTATTTGCCGCAGGTGAAGGCGTTTTAACTCTCGTTGACTCTCTGGTGATGGGATGTGCCGTCCTTATTATGATGAGCATCGAAATAAGTTGGCAGCTAACACTCCTTGCCTTGATTCCTATGCCTATTATGGCACTGGTCATTAAGCGTTATGGCGACCTGCTTCATCATCGTTTTAAACATGCTCAAGGTGCTTTTTCATCATTAAATAACCACGCACAAGAGAGCTTAACCAGTATTAGAATGATCAAAGCATTTGGCCTTGAAACGCATCAATCCAATCAGTTTGAGCAAGTTGCCACTGAAGCTGGGCGCAGGAATATGCATGTAGCGAAGATTGATGCTCGTTTTGATCCGACCATTTTTATGGCGATAGGAATGGCAAATTTGTTAGCCATCGCAGGCGGAAGCTGGATGGTGTTGAATGACACATTAACCCTCGGAGAGCTCACCAGCTTTGTCATGTATTTAGGGTTGATGATCTGGCCGATGCTTGCCCTTGCATGGATGTTTAACATTGTTGAACGAGGAAGTGCAGCATATAGCCGGATTTTAAGCTTACTTGACGAGCCATTAGTGATTAAAGATGGTAACCAAAGTTTGCTTGCGGAAAAAGGCGAGTTAAACGTCAATATCAGAACATTTTCGTATCCCGAAACCCAGCGCCATGCTTTGCATGATATCCAGTTTGATGTAAAACCTGGACGCTTCCTTGGGGTATGTGGACCAACGGGATCAGGGAAGTCGACATTAATTACTGTGTTACAACGCCATTTTGATGTGAATGAAGGTGAAATTATTTATCAAAATAAATCACTGACAGATATTCGACTCGATGAGTGGCGGGCAAGGTTATCAATAGTGAATCAATCTCCATTCCTATTTTCTGATTCGGTCGCAAACAATATCGCTCTTGGGCAGCCAAATGCAACAATGGAGCAAATAGAAGACGCGGCTCGAGTTGCTTGTGTGCATGAAGACATTTTACGTCTACCGGAAGGGTATCAAACCCAAGTGGGAGAGCGTGGTGTCATGCTGTCTGGGGGGCAAAAACAGCGAATTTCCATTGCACGGGCGATTTTACAAAATGCGGAAATCCTTATTTTGGATGATGCGCTGTCTGCCGTTGATGGGCAGACAGAGCACACCATTTTGCAGAATTTGAGTCGTTGGAGACAGGGGAGAACGTTGATTATTAGCGCCCATCGTCTATCAGCTTTGGTGGATGCCGATAATATTCTTGTTTTATGTCATGGGAGTATAGTTGCCAAAGGCACTCATAAAGTACTTTCCCAGCAATCTGGTTGGTACAGCGATATGTATCATTATCAGCAAATTGAAGCTGCTTTGGACGGTGATCTATGAACCAAAGAAAGCCGCTTTGGCCAGCATTAAAACGTTTATTATCTTACGGTAAACCTTACCGCGGTACCATGGGGATAGCGATTGCTATGCTTTGGTTGGCTGCCGCCGCAGAAGTGAGTGGGCCCTTACTGATTAGTTACTTTATTGACAATATGGTGGCTAAAAAACAGATCATTATGCCGCTAACGCTGTACATGGTGATTGGATTTATTGCGCTGCAAATCATTGCAGCACTTCTTCACTACTATCAAAAAATTCTGTTTAATCAAGCCTCTGTTGGAGTGGTGCAAAATCTACGAACTGATGTGATGAATGCGGCTCTGCGCCAGCCATTAAGTGCCTTTGATAAGCAACCCGTGGGGCAGATTATTTCTCGTGTGACCAACGACACCGAAGTGATTAAAGATTTGTTTGTCATGGTAGTACCAACAGTATTTCGCAGTTTGGCATTAATTTGTGCCATGCTAGTCGCCATGTTTTCTTTAGAGTGGCGAATGGCATCCATTGCGGTACTCATTTTTCCTGCGGTTCTGATCGTAATGTTGGTTTATCAGCGGCTTAGCACGCCAATTGTGCGCCGTGTTAGGGCGTATCTTGCAGATATTAATAATGGTTTCAATGAAGTCATTAATGGCATGACGGTTATCCAGCAATTTTTACAGCAAGCTAGATTTGGGCAAAAAATGCTGGAAGCAAGTGAAGAGCACTATCATTCCCGAATGAAAGCATTGAAATTAGATGGATTACTACTCAGGCCACTACTGAGTTTGTTCTCTGCCTGCGTATTATGTGGGTTATTATTGCTATTTGGATTTGATGGTACCAGTACTGTCGGTGTCGGGGTTCTGTATGTTTTCATTAACTATTTAGGTCGTTTAAACGAACCATTAATTGAGCTAACATCTCAGCAGTCCATGTTGCAACAAGCGGTTGTATCCGGTGAACGTGTTTTTGAATTGATGGATAGCCCACAGCAAGGTTATGGCGAAAATATTGCGCCATTACAGGGCGGAGCAATTGAGATCAAACACCTCTCTTTTGCTTATCGAGATGATAAAAAAGTCCTTGATGATATTAATTTATCCATCCCAGAACACCATTTCGTGGCACTTGTTGGGCACACGGGAAGTGGAAAAAGTACCATTGCAAACTTAATCATGGGGTATTACCCATGGCAGGAAGGGGAAATTTTACTGGATGGACGGGATTTAAATTCACTGTCCCATCAAGTATTACGAAATGGCATTGCTATGGTGCAGCAGGATCCGGTAGTACTCGCGGCTTCATTTTTTGATAACGTTGCTCTAGGACGTGATATTTCCCAAGAAAAGGTGTGGGAAGTCCTTGAAACTGTACAATTAGCTCAGCATGTCCGTGAATTGCCAGATGGATTGGATTCATTGTTAGGTGAGCAAGGAAACACTTTATCTGTTGGGCAACGACAGCTATTGGCGATGGCGCGAGTACTCGTCGTAACACCGAAAATTCTGATATTGGATGAAGCGACCGCGAATATAGATTCTGGCACTGAACAGGCTATTCAAAAGGCGCTACGTGTTATTCGTCGAAATACTACGCTGGTGGTGATAGCTCACCGCTTATCAACGATTGTGGATGCTGATCAAGTTGTTGTTCTTCATCGAGGAATGATCGTTGAGCAGGGAAATCATACTGAACTTCTTCAGCAGGAAGGTCGCTATTACCAGATGTATCAATTACAACAAGTGGGCGAGTCACTGAACTCTCGTGATGAAGCGGCAGCAGAAGCATTATTAGTTTAGTTAGTGCTTACTGACATACTTTATGTTGAATTGACGAGTTGATTAAGTTACTAAGTAAGGAAAAGCCTCACAATTAGGAATTCCTATATAGTTGAGGCTTTTCTTGTCTTAAAGTTAGTAACGACTTACTTTTTTCGGGCTGATATAAATCGGGACATTATCGAGGTTTTCTTTTACGAATGACCCCTTCTTGTACTGTTGTTGCCACTAAATCCCCTTGCTGATTATAAATTTGCCCTTTAACAAAACCACGCCCGCCAGAAGCAGAAGGGCTTTCAATGGCATAAAGTAACCATTCATCGAGGCGATAAGGGCGATGGAACCACATTGAATGGTCAATCGTTGCCACTTGTAAATCGCGTTCCATAAACCCACGTCCATGAGGCTGTAATGCTGCAGGAAGGAAATTGTAATCCGATGCGTAGCCTAACAAGTAATCATGCAACTCTGGTGTATTGGGGAGTTCTCCTTTCGCTTTAAACCAAATATAGCGAAATGGTTCTTGAGGTGCGCTATCAAACGGGCTATAGAACTGAATCGGGCGAAACTCGAAAGGATTAGGGCGCAGTGCATATTTTTTGACAGCATCGGGAAGCTGATCTGCGAAGCGTTGAATGATTTCATCTTGTGAAATCAATTGCTCTGGCGCGGGGACATCGGGCATTAGATTTTGATGGTTAAATCCATCTTCATGTTCTTGAAATGAGGCCGTCATAAAGAAGATCGGTTTACCATTTTGAATGGCACTAATACGGCGTGTACTAAAACTACCACCATCACGCAAAATTTCTACATCGTAGACAATCGGTTTTTGGCTATCACCTGGACGCAGAAAATAGCTATGAAATGAGGTTATGATGCGATCTTCGGGAGTGGTTTGTTTCGCTGCATACATCGCTTGTCCAACAACCTGTCCACCAAAAACTTGTGGTAAACCAAGATCTTCACTTTGCCCCCGAAAAATACCTTCTTCAATTTTTTCGAGTTTTATTAGGCTAATTAAGTTTTGTAATTCTGTGCTCATAGTTACCTTGAAGATGGTTAAAAAATATCAGATGTCGCTATTTTCCCATTAATCCACAGAAATAGGTAGGTAGTTTGTGTACGGATTAATTGACAATCGTTTTTGGTTACAATTTGAAATATAATTTCATTATTTAATTTGTATTAGATATAATTTTCTAAGTTTAGATAAACTCTAATATATCAAGAATAATCATATTAAAATGTCTAATTAAATCAAAATATTATAGGTAATTATAATGACATTCTATCGCTACATGATTAGTTCGTTGATACTTATTTTCTTAGTAGGGTGTGAAGGGAACAACGCCAATCCCCCTGAAAAAAGGGTAAAAGGGAAAAGTAATCGCGAAAATCAGCAAGTAGACATCGGTACGATTAGCGGAAATATCCTTATTGCTAAAAATAAAGGGTTATCTGAAAACGTGGATATTACAGTCACCATGGTAGATAACTCATTTGTTGAGTTGCCAGCGCTGATATTATCTCAAAAGCACTATACTAACTTGAACAATCAAGTGACGCTTCCGTATCAGCTGACATACCACAAAAATGAAATAAGAAACCAAGCTAAAATCACGGTTAGTGCGACGTTACACGCTGATGGAAAATTAATCTATATTACAGAATCGTCGACTGAAGTGATCAATAATGGCATGGTTGAAAATATTGATTTACTTTTGGTTCCTGCTAACTAGCGGCTGGTTCTTATTAGTAAGTGTTAATTCCTACCAATATTTATTGTTCATACCAATCTGTATTAAATAACCCTTCAGATTTTTGTGTAATAAAACAGCACTTGATCGCCACTTTCTTGCTATTTAGCTATCTATCAAGCATAATGCCCGTGCTTTGAAAGAAGCAATCAATGGGGGCTCTGTTGGTTCTCCCGCAACGCTAACTTGTTAACTAGGTCAGGTCCGGAAGGAAGCAGCCATAGCAGGGGTCGTGTGTGCCGGGATGTCGCTGGCAGGGCTCCCACCCAATATTAAGCCCTCTCTTAATCTCCATATCCCTGTTTCATCAATCAAATGTTCAGTAGAGATAATCATTGCCTTTTAGCTATGCTTTCTTGTTATTATCGTGCTTAGTTTACTATATTTTAATAATAAGAAATTGATTGCTATTCTTAATTGGTATTTACAATGGTTAAATTGATATTGAAATAGCTATTATCGCATGAAATGTTAAATTAATTGGGATTAGGGAAAGGTGAAAATAAAAGGATATAAAGAGGCTGCCAGTATTCAGTGAATACTAACTAAGATAAATAAGGAATTTTCATTGAGCCGATAAAGTATTACCGGCTATAACCATTCACTATCTATGCGTGTAAATAAGTATTTATCTAACAAACTTCCAAACAGATGCTGGGATTTTATCGTAAAGTTTATTCATAGTGAGTTCGGCAAGACGATGATCAGCTGCGGAGTAAAATAACTCTAATTCATCATCAGATAACTCATACTTATTTTTTTCAATAACGCGCTCAAGTGTTTCAATAGTGGTGCATTTTCTTAAACGCATCAGATAATCGGATTTGGTCATAACGCCCTTTCTTTATGTGTCGATAACCTAAAATGTACTATAGGATAGTGAAATTAAAGGTAAATGGTGATTCTATGTCTTACTTGTCAGGCATTTTAGATCATCATCGAGCACTGCGACAAGATTTTGATTCATACTTTCCCAGTCAATGATTTCGCTGAAAGTAATTACTGGGCTGCCAAATAAATTATATGTCTCGTCAAGATACTCTTCAACAAGAGAAATAACGAGATTTTCTTTCGGATACTTGATTTTGAATCGCCAGACAAAAGCTGCAATATGCTCAACGAGCTCATTGAGGCTGATGCTTTGTGCCGAACTAAGATCATTTACCCAATGGGTGTTTGTTTTTTGTAAACTTGATATTGCGTCTCTATTCAAACTGTTACACAGATATTTTAATTCGGCTATATCATGTTTCTTGGGTGAGTATTCATCCATAATCACCTCCATGGGCGAATCTGACTTTTACTTTGCGTATTTTTGTATCAAAAATAATGTCACATCAACTAAATATAAGCATCTGTTTTCAATATAAACAAACATGGTTAGTATATTGATAAATATAAGATTATCACTAATTGAGAGAGTTTTAGGTTGTCACTAATATAAAAGTAATATTCAAATATAAACTGATTGCTCAGATTGCTTTCGCCACATCAATAATAATAGCACTTTTATTTCATAAGTCACCACCCAATAATGACTTTTTTAAGCAGGGAATCGTAAGGGGAAACTAGGAAAAATCGGGATAATTATTTTTTCTATCACACCCTAATCAAGAATGTAAATGATATTGTGCGATTTCGGCAATTAAGTGTATTTGATGATATGTTACAACTCAAATTGTGATCCAGATTGATATCGAGATTAAGGCTAATTAAATAGTTTATTTCTAATCATTGAAATTTATTTAATATAAAATCCCCTAAGGTTTAACCTTTATGGGGATTTTTGAAATATTTAATTTAAAGATATAAATTCAATGTAACACCTGGCTTTAAATCTGCCATTTTAACACCTGAGTTCCAATTCATCAGGTCGTTAAGTTTAATTCCATGACGCTTAGCAATACTGTAATAAGTATCGCCTTTTCTGACTTTGTAAGTTCCACCTTTACGATTATTGCTGGTCGGTGTCGTACCTGAAATTTTTAATGTTTGTCCTGGAACGATGTTCGCTTTAGCTGTTTTTAACCCATTTAGCTGTTGGATATTCTTAGCTGTTGTATTGAATTTTTTAGCAATGCTTGCGATAGATTCACCTTTGCGAACTTTATAACTAAAGGTTTTAGCTTGCTTTGAGTTCGCTTTTGCTGTCTGGATGTTACTCGCCGCGGCTTGCGCATAACGATTTTGTGCTACTGCGTTGCGAATATCATTTAATACGTCTTGATCCGTCAGTGAAACTTTTAGCTGCTCAGCTTTTGCTGTTGGCAACATAATATAATGTGGACCATTTGGCGACGTAACGCCTCGGGTATAACCCGAATTATAGGTTTTAATAGATTCTTCCGTTAAACCTGTTAATTCAGCTGCTTGAGTCAATGTGATTTGTTGTCCCACATCAACTTGCGTTAACCCTCTATTCTTATTACTTTTTGGTAACCTGACTTGATAGCGTTCTGGTTGTCTCAGCACTTGGCTAAGCGCAAGGATCTTTGGAACATATTGTTTGGTTTCTTTTGGTAATTGAAGAGACCAAAAATCTGTTGGTAAGCCAGCAGCTTCATTCTTTTTAATCGCGTTTTGAACGCAACCTTCACCGCAGTTATAAGCAGCAAGTGTGAGCTCCCAATCGTGACCGAACATAATATTCAGATTCTCAAGGAGATCTAAAGCCGCTTTTGTGGATGTCACAACATCACGGCGTTCATCAACCCATTGTGTCTGTTTTAGCCCATATGAACGTGCAGTAATGGGAACGATTTGCCAAAGACCTGCCGCTTGCGCGGGAGAGGTGGCTTTAGGATTATATGAACTTTCAATGACAGGAATTAAGGCTAATTCCATTGGTAAGTTACGATCATTGATTTCATCTACAATTAAGTACATGTAAGGCTCAGCTCTTACTGCCACATCATAGATAAAACTTTGTTTATTGGAGTAACTATTGGCCATTTCCCGAATTGTTGCGTTTTCGGGGATATCCATCTTCAGCTCACCACTAATATAACCCCAAAGGTCATGATCGACTTTGGAAACCTGTCTACTTGCTGCTTGGTTATGGGATGCAACAGTGTCAATTGAGTGGTTGGCTGAAGATTTTGGTTGCTTAACGGTGACTTTAGAAGTGCCTTGACAGCCCGCAAGCAAAACAATGGCGATGAGGGTCGCGATTATCTTCATTAGCTCTGTTTTTCTTTGTTTTTAATGTTTAAAAGTTGACCAGATAATACTGGCTTTAGCTGTTATTGACAATAATTATACATCAATATTCATCTTTTAATTGGCGTAATAATGTAAAAACTGCTCGTAATGATGGATTTGTCATATTAATGTTCAGTTTTTGTTGTAATTCAGGGTTATCGCACTGTAAAAAAATGTTGATATTTTTCTCTATTTTCAATGTGCTAGGTACTGTTGCTTGCTGATTATTGCGCAAAGTTCTTACTTTTTCGGAATAATTCGTAATTGTCTCATTTTCAGGCCAAATATGATGAGCAAATTGTAAATTAGACTGCGTATATTCATGTGCACAGCAGATGAGAGTATCATCAGGAAGTGCTGCGATTTTTTGAATCGATTGATACATTTGATCGGGGGTACCCTCGAAAATCCGCCCACAACCGGCTGAAAATAATGTATCACCACAAAATAGGTAAGGAGCTTGGTAAAAACCAATATGTCCAAGTGTGTGACCCGGGAGACCAATGACTTGAAAATTGAAGTCATCAATAATGACGAAATCGCCATCACATACCAGCTCTGTCGCCCCTTTAACTAAGGTTTCTTGGGGGCCAAATACGGGGAGTTTTGGATATTGAGCAATAATAGCTTTTACACCCTGAGTATGGTCGTTATGATGATGGGTGAGTAAAATTGCAACAGGGGTCAATTGGTTAGCCGTTAATATTGAGAGAACCGCCTCTGACTCAGCAGGGTCAACGATGATACACTGCGGGTTGTTTGCTAGTAGCCAAATGTAATTATCATTTAACGCTGGTACTCGAATTAACTCCATAATCAACCTCGATCCGATTTTTAAGGGGAATGTTATGAAACCTGCGCGTATTGAAGAAAAGATTCAAATGCCCGCCAGTTGGTCTGATATTCCTTTTGGTGAACACTATCGCCAAGCCTTGGAAGCCCAGTTAGCGCCTTGGTGGCAAAAAATGTTTGGTTTTCACCTGCTTAAATTAGGTCATTTGAGTACAGAAATCCACACTAAAGAGTGCATGATCCCTCATCAATTCACGCTAGGTGAAGATCCTCACGTATTTGATGTCGCGGCAAATCCCGAAGCTTTGCCTTTTGCGGATAAGACAATTGATGCCTGCTTAATGCCTCATTTACTTGCTTATAGCCATGATCCACATTGGATCTTACGGGAAGTGGATCGGGTATTGATCGATGATGGTTGGCTGATTTTATCGGGATTTAACCCATTCAGCTTAGCTGGAATGGCTAAATTAGTACCGATTTTACGTAAGCAGCAGCCTTACTGTAGCCGTTTTTTCCCTTCTCTCCGGGTATTTGATTGGCTAGGGTTACTCAATTATGAGGTGCTATATCACCGAAATTGCCAAGTGTTACCTTGGATCTCATCGGAAAAACGGGTAAATAAACGTTGTGGTGGAATTGGCGTGATCAGCGTGATCGTTGCAAGAAAACGTACATATCCATTAACGCCAACGCCCTTGAAATTTAAGCAACCTAAAGTGAAAATTTCAACAGCGCTGGGTGCAACGAAAGAAATCAGTAAATCGAAGCAACTTCGTTAAATCTGAACCTGGCTATTCTTGAGTTGGTTGGTAGCCTGTATCTTCTTTTGTTGGCGCATTGGCCGCGGCGCGAGCTAATTCATCACATTTTTCATTCTCAGCATGACCAGCATGACCTTTCACCCAGCGCCAATCGATAGTATGGCGTGTTATTGCTTGGTCGAGACGCTTCCAAAGATCCACATTGACCACTGGCGATTTATCCGCCTTTTTCCATTGACGGCGTTTCCAATTGTGGATCCACTGAGTGATCCCTTGGCGTACATATTGGCTATCGGTGGTCAGAATAATATCGCAAGGTCGGGTCAGCGACTCTAAAGCAACGATTGCCGCGAGTAATTCCATGCGATTATTGGTGGTGAGGAAAAAACCATCACTGAGTGTTTTCTCATGTTGCTGATAACGAAGTACGATACCGTATCCGCCGGGTCCTGGGTTACCTAAACAAGACCCATCAGTGAAAATTTCTACCTGCTTTGTCATTTCTGTTACACTCTTCCTTATTCATCAACTTCTAGTTTGACACAAAAAAACATTATGAGCACGGCGATAACCCGACAAATTGTCCTCGATACTGAAACCACAGGTATGAACAAGCTTGGTGTTCATTATGAAGGGCACAATATCATTGAAATTGGTGCCGTAGAGGTGATTAATCGCCGCTTAACAGGTCGCAATTTTCATGTCTACATCAAACCAGACCGTCTCGTTGACCCAGAAGCTTTCGAAGTCCACGGAATCAGTGATGAATTTTTGCAAGACAAACCGGTATTTGCGGATATAGCCGATGAATTTATCGAATTTATTCGCGGTGCAGAACTCGTCATTCACAATGCACCCTTCGATATCGGATTTATGGACTACGAGTTTCGCAAGCTCAACAGAGGCATTCCTCCAACCTCAGAATTCTGTACTATTACCGACAGCTTAGTATTAGCTCGTAAGATTTTCCCCGGTAAACGTAATAACTTAGACGCCTTATGTGATAGATACCTTATCGATAACTCCAAGCGAACATTGCACGGAGCTTTACTCGATGCCGAGATCCTCTCTGACGTCTACTTAGCGATGACAGGGGGGCAGACCTCTCTTGCATTTTCAATGGAATCTGAATCCAGCAATACAGAACAGACCAATGAAATTCAACGTATTGAGCGTCCAGTAAGTGGATTAAAAATTATTTATGCTTCTGATGAAGAAATTGCAGAGCATGAAGCCCGCTTAGATATCGTGGATAAAAAAGGGGGGAAACCCTGTTTATGGCGGCAAACTGAGCAAGATGACGAGACTCTTCATTAAGGGCGACAGTTTTGTGATCTAATAAGGCTAAAAACTGCTCAACCGTACGATTTTTCAAGAAAAAGAGTTGACTGTCATATCAAGTATTCGTAATATGCTTGGCGTTCCCAGTAGGGAACTTCGGAGCGGTAGTTCAGTTGGTTAGAATACCTGCCTGTCACGCAGGGGGTCGCGGGTTCGAGTCCCGTCCGTTCCGCCAATTTATTAAGCCCTGAGTCTTACGACTCGGGGCTTTTTTTGCTTCAAAATCCCCCATTACATGACATCTCCAGCCTTTGGATGTACATGCCTCAATTCGCTCTTACACTCATTCTCACCCTTACAGGGGAAAGCTAGGTGGTTTATTACAGCCAATTCTGTTTTCTGTACTCACGGGGGGGCATACAGTCATCAAATTATTTATAGGAACGATAATTAATCCTATTATCGATAGACGTTATTACTGAGATATTGTTATTTTCGATTATTGAAATAGGAACCATCAATGTATATTAAATTAACATTTCATTTTACGAACTAAGAATAATTCCTATGTGAATTGGGAATTATAAGGGAATATTCTTAGTTTATATTCAAATATTGAATTTAAGTGAAATTATGAAAATTAATAGATGATATATATTACTAATTATGGTCTCTGACTATTTTGAAGGCGATTAAATGATAAAGGTATTTAATTAGAATGCGATAAACTTATATTTTACACGCAACGGGAGTATTTCGTGATAATAAGTTATTTACTCGTATTAAGGTATTTTTACCAGAATGTTAATAGGCATTAACACCGCCTATAGACCCCTCTTTTAGGATGGTTTTAACTTAGATATAAATTCTTTGTATTTATATATATATAGAATTTAAGTTTTATTTTTATCAATTTTATGGTTTTTATGCTCACGCACTATATGAGTTAGAAAAATAAATAATTTTTTAACATGTAAATTATTTCAATAAAAACAGTATATTATGAATCAATTGATAGAATAGCGACTAAAACTGATAGCATTTCTTTGGATTGGTAAAATTCGGGGGAGTAAAATTGACGCATATCAACTTTGAACGATATAATGCTGAAGTTTTCATCATGTAACAAAATGCTTCAGGTACCCATTTAATGGGTTGAATTGAAGCAAAAATAATTATAAGCATTTTATTTTTAAGCTGGAGACTAAATGATTTCCAGCTTTAGTATTTATTCAAATCACTACGATATTTATTCTCTCTAATATTACGTAGAGGGATTTTGCTTTGCATAAATTAAACACCATAGCGTTGAAAGGATTAATATGAAAAAGATCACTAGCGTTGTAATACTATTATGTATTGCAGCATTGACGGGTTGTGTGCGTAATGAAGGATTGCACGGGTATAATAACGAAACATGGAAGAATAAGAATATTCTTAAAGAAAGCAAGGAAGTTGAAAGTAATAAAGCATTAGTCTCTTTCTATAGAATAGATAATCAAGTTGAAGGGAAAACAATTAATATATTTGTGAATAAACAGTACCTCACTTCATTAGAGCCTAATGCGACTAAACAAATTAAATTATGCTCTGGAAACAACAATTTCACTGCATATAAGACAGATGTTAGCGAGCGCTATAATACCAAATTAAACGAAATCGATAATAAGCCACTAGAGCCAGGCAAATCCTATGCATTCTTGGTTACTGAAACCAATGGAACAGTATCATTAAAACCAATGACAGAAAAAGAAGTTAATGAATTTAAAGGGAAAGTTAGCACCCAGGTTCATACTTTACCTCGTGTGGATGTAGCTCAAAGCTGCCAATAATTAACACGATTTTAAACTAAATTTAATTCAATAAATAATTGTCCGATACGAGGCAATGGATAACTATGTCTATTAAAAAAATATCAATTAAAGTTAATAATAGCAAAGAGACGATTGAGCAATATTCTGTTACTGGTGGGGAAAACGGTGCAGGACAATTAAAACAACCACTGCATATTAATGCACAAAAAGATGTAAATTATTTATTAATTGATGAAAGTACACAATTCGCACCAGAAAACATTGCGGTTAAGCGTGTTGATAAAAATCTTGTCATCGCATTTGAAGGCGGCGATGTAGAAAGTCCTGATTTAATTATCGAAAATTACTTTGCTGAGAATGGCGCCATTGGTTATCAAGAAGGCGATGCAAACCTCATTATTGGTCAATATGAAAATGGCCAATACTTCCCATACGTTCCGGAAAGTGCAGTAAAAGCAGATGCAATCAGCCAGTTAGCTGACGGTCAAGCGGCTGGACAAGCTATTGGTGGCGATGCATTACCTCCATTGTGGGCATTTAACCCATGGTGGTTAGCTGCACTGGTTCCTCTTATTGGTATTCCTGCTGTGGCAATCAGTGGCGGCGGTGGTGGTGGCGGTCACTCTAAAGTTGTCGACCATGCACCTATCGCGGGTGATGACTCTGCACATGCAAAACATAATACTCCTGTTACTATCCATGTTACTGCGAATGACAGTGATGTTGATGGCGACTTAAATCCAAACTCTATTCGTATTGTTAAAGAAGGTTCTAAAGGAACCGTGACAATCGGTAAAGATGGAAAGATTATCTATACACCAAATAAAGGTGAATATGGCGTTGATACCATCACTTATGTGGTGAAAGATCGTGCAGGTCATGAGTCGAATGTTGCTACCATCACTGTAAAAATTGACGCGGCTCCAGAAGCGAAAGACGATTCTGCAGCAACCAAAGAATCTAAACCTGTCACCATCGATATGGAAAATAACTACTCCGATAAAGACGGGGATGTTGACCATAGCTCTTTAGCGATTAAAACCAATGGTGGCAAAGGTTTCGCGAAGTTTGTTAATGGTAAGTTAGTGTACCAGCCGAATAAAGGCGAAGTGGGTACTGACACCATCACTTATACCGTGACAGATAAAAACGGTAACGTCTCTGAAGATGCGACGATCACCATCAACATCGATGCGCCACCAGTAGCGAACGACGACTCAGCTAAAGCCAACAAGGCAACGCCAGTTGAATTAGATGTTTTGGATAATGATACCGATCTCGACGGTGATATTGA
>NZ_WLUG01000077.1:0-4512 GCF_009706505.1 Providencia sp. wls1922
AACGCCGTAGCGCCGATGGTAGTGTGGGGTCTCCCCATGTGAGAGTAGGGAACTGCCAGACATCAATTTTTAAGGTTGTGTCAGTGCTGACTGACCGTACCATATTGCTGATATGGCTCAGTTGGTAGAGCACACCCTTGGTAAGGGTGAGGTCCCCAGTTCGAATCTGGGTATCAGCACCATGAATACTAAAATAGTTTAAAAGAATTTACCTAGCGGCAATAGCGCGGTGGTCCCACCTGACCCCATGCCGAACTCAGTAGTGAAACGCCGTAGCGCCGATGGTAGTGTGGGGTCTCCCCATGTGAGAGTAGGGAACTGCTAGGTTTTAAATATAAGAAGCCACCCAATGGGTGGCTTTTTGCTATCTAACGATCTGTACTTTCCAAAACTCTTCTCAATTTTTTACTTATCATATTATTTCCGCCTACATGCTATTCACTGCTAGGTCTGGCTGATAGACTTATAAAATCTTAGATCACTATTTGAAATGAAGGTAGTAATGAACCTGACCGCCGAACTCAAATCACTTAATAGCTTCGGTATTGATGCCAAAGCTATTAAGGTGAATATTGTACAAAGCGCTGATGCGCTGTACCAACAGTGGACAACAGCAAAAAATGGCAATCTTCCAGTACTGCTATTAGGCGGGGGAAGCAATGTGTTATTTACTGAAGACTTTGAAGGTGTGGTCATTGTAAACAGAATTAAAGGTATCGAAATTACTGAGTCTGCAGATGCTTGGCATGTACACGCATCCGCGGGGGAAAACTGGCATCAACTACTTGAAACATTGCTTCATAAAGGAATATATGGCGCAGAGAATTTAGCGCTGATCCCTGGATGCGTAGGTTCTGCACCGATACAAAATATTGGAGCTTATGGCTTAGAGCTAAAAGATATTTGTGAATATGTGGATATCCTCTGCTTAAATACAGGTCGAATCACTCGAATCCTTGCTGAAGAATGCGGTTTTGGATATCGAGACAGCATCTTTAAACATGAATATCAGAATTCACATGCGATTATCAGCGTTGGATTGATTTTTGCTAAGGAATGGTCACCAAAGCTAACATATGGTGATTTAGCTAAGCTCGATCCTAATACTGTAACGCCTTCTGATGTGTTTGATACGGTATGTGCGACTCGCAGAAGTAAATTACCGGATCCCGCTGTAACAGGTAATGCTGGTAGTTTCTTTAAAAATCCGGTCGTCTCTGGTGAACTCGCGGAGACAATCAAAGCTAGCTATCCTAATTGTCCTCAATACGCTCAGGCAGATGGAAATGTGAAATTAGCGGCAGGTTGGTTGATTGACCAATGTGGCTTAAAAGGTTATGAACTAGGTGGTGCTGCAGTTCATACACAGCAAGCTTTGGTATTGATCAATAGAGAGAATGCGACAGGAAAAGATATTGTGGAGCTCGCTAAGCATGTCAGCCACACAGTTGCACAGCATTTCGATATATTTTTGGAGCCTGAAGTTCGTTTTATAGGACGAAATGGAGAGGTCAATGCGATGGACTGTATACAATGAAAGAGATGAGTATTCCATTACAGGTTATCGATATTTTGGCGGATGGACAAATTCATTCAGGAGAACAACTGGGTGAACGCTTAGGAATGACGAGAGCGGCAATTAACAAACATATTAAAACATTGCGCTCATGGGGTCTCGATATTCAAACAGTGACTAGCAAAGGATATCAGCTTCCTTCGCAAATTAACCTACTGAGTAAAGAACGCATTGAACAGTATGTTACTGACTCTAATGTTATAGTTGAACCGGTTATCGATTCAACTAACCAATATATGTTGGATCGAATCCCTCATCTGCAATCTGGGGATACTTGCTTAGCTGAATACCAAAGTGCGGGAAGAGGTCGTCGCGGGCGCCAATGGATTTCGCCATTCGGATGTAACCTTTACCTTTCAACATATTGGAAGTTAGAGCAAGGTCCTGCTGCTGCGATTGGTTTGAGCTTAGTTGTTGGTATTGTGATTGCTGAAACCTTAAATAAATTATGTGGAAATAAAGTCAAAGTTAAATGGCCTAATGACCTCTACATGAATGATAAGAAGCTTGCTGGAATTCTGGTTGAACTAACCGGTAAAACTGGTGATGCAGCGCATATTATTATTGGTGTTGGTATCAATATTGGTATGAGTAAAAATATCATTAAAAAAGAAGAAACAATAAATCAAGCTTGGTCTGCATTAATTGATGAAATTGAAAATATTGAGAGAAATGAGTTAGCTGGAAATATTATTAATTCATTAAAAGAATCATTATGTATATTTGAGAAACAAGGATTGGAACCATTTTTGTCTCGATGGTTTGAATTAGATAATTTTTTAGGACGCAAGGTTAAATTATTGATTGGTAATGATATTGTTGTAGGTGTTGAAAAGGGAATAAATGAGCAGGGCGCTCTGTTATTACAAAAAGAAAATGGAGACATTATCCCCTATATTGGCGGTGAAATATCATTAAGATCGAATGAAAATTAATTAAATTGGCCGGATAATACCGGCCTTATCAATTATTTTCTTAAGCGTACATTCCTAATAGAATGATTTTCACCCTTAGTCATAATTAAACTTGCCCGTTCTTTAGTCGGCAAAATATTCTCTTCAAGATTTAAACCATTAATCTCATCCCAAATTGAACTCGCTACATTGATAGCTTCTTCTTCACTGAGCTTAGAGTAATTATGGAAATATGAATCGGGATCAGAAAACGCACCTTGCCTAAATTTCAAAAAGCGTCCGATATACCATTGCTTCAGTAATTGAGGGTCAGCATCAACATAAATGGAAAAATCAACAAAATCAGAAACAAAGACATGGTGAGGATCTTGAGGGTAGTCCATATCACTTTGCAGGACGTTTAACCCTTCTAATATTAAAATATCAGGTTGGTCGATAACTTGTGTCTGATCAGGAACAATATCGTATGTTAAATGCGAATAAACAGGTGCTGCAACATTGCGCGCTCCTGACTTGATTTGAGAAACAAAGTTAACCAACTTCCGCATATCGTAAGATTGCGGAAAACCTTTTTTCTTCATTATATCTTTGTCGCGCAAGACTTGGTTTGGATATAAAAAGCCATCGGTAGTAATCAAATCAACTTTTCGATGTTCTGGCCAACGGGTTAGTAGCGCTTGTAGCAAACGAGCGGTAGTGCTTTTTCCTACAGCAACACTACCAGCGATACCAATGATATAGGGTACCTTTGCACCATTAGTCCCTAAAAATTGCTCTAACACCGCCTGACGGCGCAAATTGGAACTTATATAAAAGTTCAGCAGACGCGAAAGAGGAAGATAAATTTCGATGACATCATCCATGGAGAGCTCTTCATTAATACCTTTAAGTTCAAGAAGCTCACTTGATGATAATGTTAGAGGTACAGAATCACGCAAAGTGGCCCAATGCTCTCTATCGAACTCTAAATATGGTGTCGTCATAAAATTTTCTTTTTGTTTCATAAGCCAACATCTGCCTATTGTGTGCAGGTTGGACAGGCTGCAAAAGCATCTGTATCCATAAAATTTGGTAGCATCATAGCGAGTGAAGAGAAGTAGGCGTAGGTTTTTTTGTGTTTTATGTGAATTTTTTTTGACGTATGCAAAAAAAAGCAGGATTTTTGCTGAAAAACTAAACGATAAAAATAGGGGAAAAACTGTGATAGTGAATAAAAAAATTATATTTTACGAAACCAAACTCGATAACGGTGCTTTACTCCTAAGATTATAATCGATTATAGTTGATGGCTGCTGTTGATGTTTTAATCTCAAAATAGATAAAAAATCAACAAAACTGCAAAAAGCGAATAAAATATGAGCAAATGAACAAAAAATTAAATTTTTTTGTTGCAACCTGCGCTCACTCTTCCTAGAATGCGCAGCACTTGATGCCGGCATAGCTCAGTTGGTAGAGCAACTGACTTGTAATCAGTAGGTCCCGAGTTCGACTCTTGGTGCCGGCACCATTAAAAATTTGGATAGGTGGGATACCCAAGCGGCCAAAGGGAGCAGACTGTAAATCTGCCGTCACAGACTTCGAAGGTTCGAATCCTTCTCCCACCACCATCTCCAATAAGCTTCTATAAGCTTTGCGGAAAACAGTTTAACAGCTGATAACTCAGGTAGCCGAGTTCATTGCGGGCATCGTATAATGGCTATTACCTCAGCCTTCCAAGCTGATGATGCGGGTTCGATTCCCGCTGCCCGCTCCAAGATGTGCTGATATAGCTCAGTTGGTAGAGCACACCCTTGGTAAGGGTGAGGTCGGCAGTTCGAATCTGCCTATCAGCACCACTTCCCCGATGTTCTCAATTATCTCCTGTTTTGTCTCCTGTAAAGAAAGAATACAAGCGAATTTAATCCTTGCTTGGTTGATGTGGTTTAACCACCGATTCCGTGTCTTAGAGGGACAATCTAATGTCTAAAGAAAAATTTGAACGTTCAAAACCGCACGTTAACGTTGGTACAATCGGCCACGTTG
>NZ_WLUG01000078.1:0-11634 GCF_009706505.1 Providencia sp. wls1922
CGACCTTCACGTAAGAATTCTGGGGAGAAAATCACGTTGGTGTAACCAAACTCTTCACGCAGATGCTTCGTAAAGCCCACTGGAATAGTGGATTTGACGATAATGGTTGCTTCTGGGTTCAGCTTGTTCACATCGTGAATAACGGATTCCACAGAATTGGTGTTGAAGTAGTTAGTTTTCGGGTCGTAGTCTGTCGGGGTCGCCACAATCACGTATTGCGCGCCTGTATAGGCTTCGACTTTATCTTCGGTTGCACGGAAATTGAGTTGTTTTTCCGTTAGAAACTGTTCGATTTCGGTATCGATAATCGGAGATTGCTTATTGTTAAGCATCGCCACTTTTTCAGGGATGATATCGACCGCCACCACTTCGTGATGTTGGGATAGTAACATGGCGTTAGACAGACCGACGTAGCCGGTACCTGCGATTGCTATTTTCAAACTTGCCTCTCAAGCTATGCTGGGGATGATTCAATATGAAAAGTACTATTTTCTAATTATAATCATGGGTTCTCATCTTTAAATCATTAACTGACTTATAGAGAAAGGTAGTTAATTGTAAGGATGAATTCTTTTTATAATTACACTAGGTAATATTAAAAGTAATAAGGCTCTGAAATTTATTTTGTTGGATAGTGATAATAGACAATATTTGATCTTATCGTGGGCTGAAATTTTTGATGCTATAATGGCAACCCGTAGATATATTTGAGATAAAAATTGTTTCTTTAGATTTAAATTGGAAATATTAATCTGGTATTTTTTATAAATAGTGAGTCCAGTTTCTAAGTATTTTTGATACTGAGAACTAATTTGCTGACCATCCTTATGAATTGTATATAAGATATTTGTTTTTTTGTCATTGGCAAGTTTACCTAGTTTTGACATTCGAATCCATAAATCATAGTCTTGCAAACAATTAAGACTTTCGTCAAATTGCCCTGCTTGTAGAAAAGCATTTTTACGAATACAAACTCGGGAAGTCGAACCAATAATATTTCCCTTTTTAAAAAGGGTCTCTGTACTAGAGCAGTTATCAGTTGATAAATTATATGGTAGTGATGAACGAATAATACAATCTAAGTTATCTGAATATACAAAATTTACACCAGTAAAAGTTAATACAGTATCAGGAGATTTATTCATAATGGTAAATCTATCTTCAATTGATGTTTTAGTTAGAGCATCATCATCATCTAATAAAAAAACAATATCAGTGGGGCAGAGATTAATTCCAATGTTTCTGCTAGCGTTTGCACCTTTAGAGTACTCATTATTAATTAATATTAATTCAATTCCAGAAGGTATTTCTGGATATAAAAAATCTTTTTCTATGCTTTCACCATCATTAACTACAACTATATTTTTAGGGATGACTGTACTTGAAATAATACTCTTTAGGGCCCTACATAAAAAATCACGCCTATCTTTAGTGGTAATAACAATAGATATTAGCTCGTTAGTCTGGTTTTTAGTCAAGGTAGTACCTCATTATAGTCGAATGCTTTATGATAAATTACTTTGGTTATTTTGTTTTTCTTTTTTGATACTTATCATTATTAACAGAATCATGGCTGAGAATGGAACATAAGCACTTGTAATATTATTCGAAGTATTCCAGGAAATAAATAAAAATAATGAGATTAGGCTAATTGATACTTTATAGACATCCTCTTTTTTACAGTAGAAAAGATTTCGTATAAATAAAAAAAACCATATCGCAACAAAAATCAATAGTAATAACCCTGATATAATTCCAGCATTTAACATTGCTTCTATAAAAATATTATGTGGATAGATGCCTAAAATAGTATTATATTTATGCAGGCCTATTCCTAGCCAATTATCATAAATTAAATTAGCTGATGTGTAATAAATATCAAACCTAGAATCTCCGGAGGTAAACATATTGCCAAGTTTATATAAAAAATATTCATTCAGTACATTATTAAGTATAAAAGGCCATGCGATAATTAAAGCTATAAGCAAAATAAATAAAAAACAGAAAGCTTTGACTTTGTTCTCATTATAGTTATTTTTAATATATAATAAGAATGAAAAAACTAGAATTATAACAGATATAATTATCGATGTTCTACCTGCTAAGGTCGTAATTGTAAGCAATAAAATTATTGCATTAGCTAAATAAAAAATATTTAATTTTTTAGATAAAATTGCGAGTGAAATTGCAGCGCAGAAACCTATTCCCAATTGCATTGATAGGATTAAATAACTCAACTCCCCCGCTCCTGATGGAGATATAATACCAGTTGCATACAGAATTAGTAGAATATTAGACCAAGATATAATATACATATGGAGCTTATCCATTCTTATAAATTGATAAATTAACCCTATGCTTGAAACAACGATTATTAATGAAATATATTTAAAAATATCTTGAATTTCTAAAGATATGTCGGCATTAAATCCACTAAGTAATTGTGTAAAAATAAAAGTAACAAATATTAAAACCACAAAAAATCTAGATTTTGATATTATAATTTTGTTAGTTGAGATGATTATACTGAATATAAGTAATGCAGTGGAAAATATGTTAATTAGACTGGAAAAAAATAAATATTTCATGCTTGGTATGTAAAGAACAAGAAAATAGCTAAATGTGACAAGTTGATCTCTAAATTTATTTTTTCTCATGATTATTCTAATATAACTTTATTAATTAGTTTTACCCACTTTTCTTCCCAGAGAGACTTTGAGAAGCCATACTCTACAGTGGAGTATGCATAATCAGAAAGTCTTTTTGATAGTATAGGATCATCTATTACGCTAGAAACAGCATCAATTATTTCATTTGCCTCTGGCTTTACCATCAGACCATTATATCTATCTATAATAATATTAGTCATTCCTCCTACGCTAGTAGCGATTGGAATGCATTTTGCAGCCATGGCTTCTAATAGTGATAAAGATGTACCTTCAGAGCCTATTGAGGGGATTAGTGCAAACTTATAATTTGAATGAAACTGAATGCTATCTTCAGATTTAAAACTTGTAATTATAACTTGCATTTTAAATTTTGATTTTAAATTCTCTATTTTATCTTTGTCCGGCCCATTGCCAGCAAAAGTAACTGTTAATTTTGGATATTTTCTTAACAATACTGTTAATGCTTCAATTGCTAAATCAATGCCTCTACGGCGTACAAATCTTCTTGCTATTATTAAATTCAATGGTCGTTGTTCTATAGGGGGAAGAATGGTATTAGGTATTTCAGTAAAATTAGGTATTACGCTCATGTCGCATGCACGGTTTGAACCATACGTTTTAATCCAGTTTGTGAAGTTATAATCAACACAAACAGTATATTTAGAATTTTGAACCAACTTTTGTGCTTTAAATCGTTGAAGAAATTTATAAGGTATCATTCCTCCAAATTTAATTATGAAATTCTTGAGTGGAGATTCAATAGCCTCAGTATCGAAAGCAATACCATGTTGTATGTTAATACTTTTAAATATATTGCATTTAATACTGTATTGATCAGAACCCCAAATTAATATAGTGTTAATAGGGTCATTGTTCTTTTTGACATTATTATAAACATCTTTTATTTTTTTATTTTTACTTTCAACACCAATAACAATATAATTTTTTTCTTCTATACGAAACTCTTTTTCTGCAATTTGGTAAATTAAAGGTTTTTCTCCAAAGTTTTTGTATATTATAGTGGATAGGACTTTTAGGTATGTTTGTATTCCTCCAATTGTAATCTTTGAACCATCAAATTCGTAGAGTCTATTGATAATTATTATAAATTTACTTTTCATGATTATCCTTTATGTGTTCTTTTGATATTGGCCTATACTGAATTTGGGAATAAATAAATTTATAAACCTACATTGTGAAATGTATACTTTAAATAGGGTAATTATAACTGGCTTTTTGAGTATAATAAATTTTAATAATAGCGTTGTCGGACATATCATTAATTAAGTCTATTTCACATCGTAAACATAGATTATAACTACGCTCTAAAAAATTATTGTACTCGCTTCAGTAAATGTTACTCAGTAGTTTTTTGAGTATTGATTAACTTTGCTAGGATAATATTTTCAATTAAACTCAAAATCCATTGAATTTCAATTTTAATTCTAAAATGTTTTTTTTAATTAACTTAATAGCAAGACCAAGCTTAGTTGGATCTTTCCAATGACTAAATAAAGCTTCTAAAGATGATTTATTGTTTAATCTAAGCATATAGCCGTTTAGTGTATGTCTTCTAGAGAGTTCTATATCTTCTTTTTGCTGCCAATATAAATTTTCATTATACTTATTTGATTCAGCGATACTTTTTTTGAAAACGTTTGCTCCGCCGGGCATGTATAAATTTTTGGACCAATATTTTTCATTCTTTATTTCATTGATGTCATAAGGATTGTTGATATTAGCGCTATTTTCTACCCAGTATGGTAGTTGTCGGTCGTTATATGTCTGTGGTAACGAGATAACGTCAAAATCGCCGCCATAATCAAGAAAACCAGAGTACCAAGAATCTGAAAGAACATACCTGTCGTGAAGAATACATATATTTTTAAAGGACGATTTTTCTATAATTATATTTTTCTTTCGAGTAATCCATCCAAGGTCATCTTGTTCCTTGAACTCTACAAGATGAATATTACTTTTATAATCTAATTCAATACGACTTGTATTTCCACAAATAATTATTTCATAGTTGGGTATGTTTTGCTTTTCTATACTAGAAACTATTTTTTTAATATAGTCATTTCTTTTTCCTGCTGTTATTATCCCAAAAGTCCAACTATCAATGCTTATATCAGAAAAATAGTTGTTCTTAATTAAAATTATTTTATTTCTTTGCCATTCTAGAATGCTAAAAAAACGATTGATTAATACCATTGAAAAACTATTATCAAAGATATATTTACACCTGATATTTAAGACTACTTTACCATTTTTATTTATGCTATTGGCTATTTCTCTAATAGCTATATCGATATTTCTGACCTCATATCTTTCTAAGTGTATATCACACCAATCTATGCCTTTAAAATCATAATATTTATTTATTCTGAAAAGGTTATTTAGAGCGGTGGAAATGGATTTAATTGTACCTTCACCTTTATATTGGATTAACATTTTTAATTACTCGCATGCAGTTAACATAATAAGATATCGAACCACAGAAATAGATAATAGAAGAAAGAAAAAATACAAGTGGGTAGTTAATGTTAAAAATTGCACCTACTATATACACAGCAAGGGATATAATTGCGATTAGAATGCTTACCTTTCTCATAAGGCTAAAATATCCATTTATTGATAACAGTATGGTTCCTGATAGATTTTGAATGGCATTTCCTATGGAAAAAAACCAAAAAGCTAAAACATAATACCCATTAAGTGAGTATTTTCCTGCGGTCCAGATAGCTAACAGTTCTTTGCCAAAAATAGTTAGTGTAAGTGATAATAAAATTGCTACGAGCAGACAAAAAAAAGATAATTTTAGAAAAACTTCAACTGTATCATTTTTCTGTGAATGAAAATTTCGGGTTAGGCGATGAATAAATGTTTCACTTATAATTTTAGAAATTAAGATTCCACCTAGAAATAATTTCATCCAAAGAGAAAATGTTATAAGTTCTTTATTATCAAATAATATAGGGATTAATATATATGATGCATTATATATGAAGGCTTCACATGCGGAAAAAACTAAGTAGCTAGTAGAATTTAAGAAATACAGTACTTTTAACTTATTAATCGATGATAGTATAGTACTAGGCATTAACAATGAAAACATACTACTTTTAAAATAATAATTATTTTTATAATAAATTAAATAAATGGAAAAGATACTACTGCTGAGCATAACAATAGATGTTAAGGTGAATGTATTATCATAAAAGAGGAAAAATGCAGCACTATAAAATGTGATGGACTTGAAAATTTCAACTTTTTGGCAATAAATGAAATTTTCACTTGCTAAAAGTGGTATTTTAAGGTTGTTAAATCCAACGGTCATTGATAGCGTGATACTAAAAAATATTATCGCTAGAGGATTTAACTTGTAATTTCCATAGGTGTAAAAGTTATACATTGTTATTGTGGTAAATACTATGGATGTAACGAGTAACATGATTAAGACTGCAAAAGATAATAAAGAAACATCCTTTGTTAATCTTTTTTTATCTAGAAAACGTTGCCTAAGTCTAGCGTATGCTGGTTTACTTATTCCAAAGTCAAAAAATACCAAATATGTTGCAAGTCCAGTTATTAATAATACGTATGATAATTCATTTTCACCTAATGTGCGTATGAAAATAGCAGGTTGAATAAAGCCAAATATAAAACCAATAGCAACAGTGCTAGCTTTAAGTATAAGAAGCTTTAGTTCATTAGTAGACAATTTTTCTCTAATCATTTATTAATTCTATTATTCTAACTCGATATATTGCTTAAACATCAACCTGAATATTTTAAGTATGAGAATTGGTTTGCTATACTCGTACTATTTTAAATAGTTCTTTTTGATTTGAAACTACTTACTGATTAAGTAGACTAAGGATAGATAGGTAGCCTTAGTTAATATATATCACTCTCTAAATCTGCTTAGTACTATAAGGGGCTTAAGATATAGCATATAAAATAATATTCTAGGACCACTACTTTCGACTATAGATATCATAGCTTTGCTGGTAATGTATTTTTCTAGGTATTTTCTGCTACATATGAAGCCTCTTTCATTATATATTTTTCGGGACTGAATGAAGCCTAAGCATGTCTATAGCTATTGGTTTATAAATAAATATTAATTGTTATTTCTCTACAAGCTTTTCCAATATTTGTAAGCATGCAAAACCATCTCCATAAGGATTATGGGCAAAGCTCATTTTTTCATATTCTTTATTATTGCTAAGAAGGGTATCTATGTTTGCTACAATTTTATTAACATCAGTGCCAACCAATTTAACAGTCCCAGCTTCAATTGCTTCCGGCCTCTCTGTTGTATCTCTCATAACTAAAACTGGCTTACCCAGCGCTGGTGCTTCTTCTTGGATACCACCAGAGTCAGTTAGGATGATATATGCTCTTGTCATAAGATAGATAAATGGTAAATATTGTTGGGGTTCAACTAAATATATATTCTCAATACTTGAAAGAATCTGATTGACGGGGCCTCGAACATTAGGGTTTAAGTGCATAGGATATAGAATTTGAACATCAGGATGTTTTTTTGCAGCGATAGCTAAAGCTTCACAGATACGTTCAAAGCCTTCACCAAAACTTTCACGTCTGTGCCCTGTGACAAGGATCAGTTTTTTAGAGCGATCTAAAAAAGGGAACTGTAAGCTTAAGTTTTCCTGTAATTTTAAATTTGTTTCAATTTTTCTTTGTATTATGAAAAGAGCATCAATGACAGTATTTCCAGTAACTGTAATATTCTGTTCATTGATGTTTTCTTTTAATAAATTATTTTTTGAAGTTTCAGTTGGGGCAAAATGATATTTGGTAAGGGCACATGTGAGCTTACGGTTTGCCTCTTCCGGCCAAGGTGAGTAAAGGTTCCCAGTTCTTAGTCCAGCCTCTATATGACCGACTGGAATTTGCTCATAATAAGCGGCTAAACTTGCAGCAAAGGTTGTTGCGGTATCTCCATGAACAAGCACTATGTTAGGTTCAAAATCTTGAAGAATAGGCTTTAACTCTAGTAGTATCCTTGAAGTTATATCATTTAATGTTTGTCCTTGTTTCATTATGTTTAAATCATAATCAGGGACAATTTCAAATAGTTCTAGTACTTGGTCGAGCATTTCACGATGTTGGGCAGTTACACAACATCGTGCATGAAATCTATTATCATTCGCTAAGGCATGCACTAATGGAGCCATTTTTATGGCTTCAGGACGTGTGCCGAAGACAGTCAGTACTTTAATTTTTGGCATTTTCAAACCTAAATTTAATTACAATATTTTAAATATTATTCTTGCATATTATAAAAGCTGGAGTATTTATCTGACAAGATACATCTTAATTGTATTAGTAGTTATATTTAAAGTCAGAAGAGTTAATATTGGGTGAATATTTTATCGTTCTACGATAGTGATATTCTTTTAAACCAAAAAAAACCCATAGCTACCGCACTGGGTTATCGGGTCCCAGAGCGCCATTGAATTTCAAAATTTAGTGTTTATTAATTGAAAATACTGCACTTTTTGCATAATTGCTCAATTAATAAACGCTGCTTATGATAGCCTTCCTTTATTGGTTGACTCGTGCCGTAAGCACAATCAATCAAAAGCCCTTAATAATAGCACTAAAGTATCGGAGTGACTATCGGTGTGAGGCGCCTAAAAATTGCTACTTTGCCAGTAATCTTCTGATCACCTTTTTGAAACCATTAAGTGAGTTATTAGTATATAGTTCTATCAAAAATTGTTAATTTCACATTGGGTGGCATATTGGTTTGAGTGGTATCTATACTTAGGGGCTAATCTGATAGTCAAGAAAAAGCATGTATACGGCTAGATAGTATAAAAAATAATGATAATCACAGCTGTAACTTGATGTATGTTATTAATATATAAATAGATCACGCCCGTGTGGTGTAGGAAAAGGTAATTACTCGAATAACGATATAATCAATGAAATATAATATTTATAAGAATTGTCTGAGCTATTTCTTACTTACAAGTATATGTGGTAAACGCGTATAGGCAAATATCATTAAATGTTTGAGACACTAATTTCATCACTGTTTGTGAATATGAATAAGTTAATTATCAGGCAGGTTGAGTTTGGTAGGGAATATTCGGCGAAATAAGATAGGAATATATGGCTGATATATAAAAAGGTCTTTGGCATATAAGCACCAAAGACCTTCATAATGTAAGATTAGCGACCGTGTTCTGGCAGCCAAATCTGTAGGCGTAATCCACCTAGCGGGCTGTCGTCAGCTTTTACCCAGCCTTTATGTTGGGAAATCGCTGTTTCCACAATTGCTAAGCCAAGCCCTGTACCACCGGTTTCTCTGTCGCGAGCTTCATCGGTGCGATAGAACGGTCGGAAGATATGCTCGCGGTCAGCAGGGCTGACACCCGGGCCATCATCGTCGACAGTAATCAAAATACCGTTATTTTCTTCTTTGAAATCAACCGCAATATGGGTGTTTGAGTAACGTAGTGCGTTACGCACTATGTTTTCAAACGCACTGCCAATGGCGGATGGATTGCAATATAACGGCCATGAGCCTGGGTGCGACGTGACATCCAGCGTTTTGTTCATTTGCTCCGCTTCGAAGCTTGCATCATCCAGAATATCTCCCCATAACTCATCGGCTTTGATGTGTTCGCGAAGAATTTCATTTTTATGCTGGCTGCGAGAGAGAACCAGCAAGTCATTGATCATGCTATCTAAACGGTGAGTTTCTGTTTCGATGCGCTCCAGCTCTTTACTCTCACCATGGCGGCGACGTAATAATGCCGTCGCTAGCTGTAATCGTGTGAGTGGGGTGCGCAACTCGTGAGATATGTCAGAAATCAATCGCTGCTGGGCAGTGACCATGCCATCTAATGCACTGATCATCTGGTTAAAACTGTTACCCGTCGATAAGAATTCTTGTGGACCCGATTCTAGCTCTGGGTGTGGGCGCAAGTTACCTTTTGCCACATCGTCCGCCGCCATTTTTAATTTACGGGCAGGGCGAGCCAAGCTCCATGATAGCCATAATAGCAACGGTGCGCTGATTAACATTGTGGCAATCAAGAGTAAAAATGGTCTGTCAAACAAGAGGTTAATAAAGTCTGATTGCGGGCTGCTTGCAGGGCGAACTAAATAGAGTTGGTAATGATCTTCACCGTCTCGAATAGAAAATGGGCCCAAAATTTCTGCGCGTCCGTACTTTTTCTTCTTCGGATGGTCGGCATTATCTGATTGACCAATAAAGTTGCGGATCACCTGCATTTCACTCGGCATCGCACCAATCACGCGGCCTTCACTGGTCACGATAATCAGCCGTTGCCCTGGGGGCGCCCATTTTTTGATGGCGTTGGAAATCCGTCGCCACCAAAGTAGGTCGTTCATTGGAGCTTGCGCGAGTTCGGCTTCGATGTGTTGCTCAAGCATCTCCCCTTGGCGTTGCTCACTTTCCATCAGGACGGTGAGCTGCCGAGAGTCGAGCTTAGGCACCATCAGCACTAGCATTAATACTAGTGCGAGGGTAAACCAGAAAATCGCAAATATTCGAGCTGTTAAGCTGTTGATCATGTGGCAGAAACCATCAAGTAACCGCGTCCACGCAAGGTTTTAAACCAAGGTTGACCATCGGTGCGTTCTGGAAGTTTGCGGCGCAAGTTTGAAATATGCATATCAATCGCACGGTCAAATGGCGTGAGGCGCTTACCCAAAACTTCTTGGCTTAAATGCTCTCTTGAAACCACTTGCCCTAAATGCTGGGCTAATAGATAGAGCAAAGTAAACTCGGTGCCGGTTAAATCAAGGATTTCGTTATCGAAGCTGGCTTCTTGACGACCCGGATTGAGCTGTAATTTATCCACTTGTAAGGTTGGGGTGTTGCTGTTGTCCCCTTGAGTTTGCTCGCTCCAGTTTGAGCGGCGCAGTAACGCACGAATCCGCGCTACTAACTCCCTATCGTTAAATGGTTTTGGTAAATAGTCATCGGCACCGAGCTCTAAGCCCAGCACTTTATCTAATTCACTGCCACGCGCCGTTAACATAATGACTGGCGTTTGGTGAATTTGGCGTAACTCTTTTAATGTCTCAATACCGTTTTTCTTCGGCATCATGACGTCGAGTAATAATAGGTCAATGGATGAATCGATTTGTTGTAATGCTTGCTCACCGTCATAAGCGATGACAACATTGAAACCTTCCATTTCCAGCAGTTCTTTTAAAAGCGACGTGAGTTCACGGTCGTCATCAACTAATAGGATTTTATGCATTAATTAAGTCCTCCAACTGCCAAAATACGATAACAATCTTCACGTTTCCATGACTTTACGTTCTTTTACATGCTCTGACGCTAGTTTGCAGCCGACCGCGTATATTTAACTCCATTGAATCACGAGCATCGTTCGGAGACAAGGTATCTAAATGCAAAGAATAGTACACAGAACAAAACACAGTTCAGTACATAAAACAGCCGCATACGTTTTAGCTTCTGCATTTGTTTTCGGGCCAGTCGCTGCGTTTGGTGAAGCATCTGAAAGTAGTGTTAATGATGAACCATCATTAGTGCTTCAAATGCAACCGGACCAGCCACTACAAACCACACATATTGCTATTCAGTTTCAGATCCCTGAATCATTAAATAGCGACGAACGTGCCAGTGAATTTATGTTTAATGGTATCACGTTGAGTGAGAAACAGCGCCAACAGCTTCGTGACTTGATGGCTACCCAGCGCCACCGTCATGGTGAAAATGTTGCTTCAATACAAGAACGTGAGTCATTACACAAACTTATTATAGCGGATCGCTTTGATGATAAAGCTGTCCGAGCGCAACTTGAGAAACAATTGCAAAAAGAACTGGATGAACGCGTTGAGATGGCTCGTATCCATCACGAGCTTTACCAGTTACTGACGCCAGAGCAAAAGGCGCAGCTTGAGCAAATTAATCAGCATAAGTTCG
>NZ_WLUG01000079.1:0-6205 GCF_009706505.1 Providencia sp. wls1922
TGTGACCATCTAAAAACTAGTTATCAGACTCTAAAAGTATTTAGTACTCGCCAATTTTTTTTTCTTGCAAACACACACCATACGCAAAATGGAATTTTGATAGTATTTATTTGATAAATATTAAGTTTATTTTTAATTGTTATGGCTATGTAAACATAGAACTGATGCATTTCTGCATCATTCTGATGACGAATTGATGCAGGATATAAAATGTTGAAACTTTATATATCCTATGGGTAAGTATGAAATAAATGGTTGCACATCATATGTGATATAGAGCGTTAAACTGTAACTACTGTTCTCACGCATCAAACTGATGCGCTGCTGATGCATCAATGCATCAACTTTTTCGTGTAAACCTATGTCAATTGATGTTCAAAATTAATAACTGTGCTTATTTTAAGTTTAAATTTTGGCTGAATATGACCAGATATTAAAATACAAAAAATAGAATTTGATGGGTTAAATATCTTCAAAAAAATTCGTTTTCAATAGAGGAGCGTTTATAATAATTTTTTTGAATATTTAACCAAAATGATGAACTGCTACCGAGAGTCATTGATAGACGTTTCGCAATTGGTAATGTAATGATTAGATTACCATTAACGAGCTGTTCAGTTTCAAATACATTCATTTCTAACTTTTCAGCTAAAATATCAATGCTTAGGTTCAGTTCATTCAAAGTTTCAGTGATTAATTCACCTACGTGAGGTGGTTTGTACATTCTCATCTATTGTAACCTTCTATCGATTTTTAAAGAGATATAGCCTCTATTTATCACGAAAATCAAATGTGTGTATCGTTAACTCTTCTGCTTATTTTAAATAGTACTACCGTCCTCGTTTTACTCGGTTGGTAAAATCGTTGAACACCACAAAACAAGTTTGTGCTTTTCAACGATTTCAGGTCAGTTTTTCAGCCAACTCTGACGATGTTAAAAATACACTTAACGGCAACAAAAACCGTTATAAACTTTCAGGATAGATTTGGATGTTATGGGGTGTGTTTGGTGCTTAAAATCAGGTTGAGGCGTTTTGATGGTGTTAAAAAGGCTGCTTTGAGGTGTAAACTCGCCCGTTTAACATAATGGGCCAGTCACGCATCAAAGCTTCAAGAGCTAGTAAAAACGCGCATCTAAGGCGTACTCACTTCTTACTCAAAATTAGCCTGTACAACATTCAACATGAGCAATAAATCGAACAGGCTATTTACCGCACTCTTATTACTATTCGCTGAGCGTACACAATCCCACATCATCGAATCATCGGTGCAAAAATCACCACAGCAGTCAGCGGAAATATCATCATCAAGCAATCCAAGTGGTAGCCATACAAAGGGCTGATCTCTCAAAGCGTTTGGAACTGTCGAACCACATGAATTACAAAAGTCATTTCGATATCCACTTTCCTTTTTCCACGAGGAAATGAAACTACTCGAAGTTTGCCAATCAAAATCTTCAATTTTCACTATGGTGGCTAAATTATGACCAACTCCAGATTGCCTTCGGCATAGTGAACAGTGACATCTATAAAATTTCTCGGGCTGATTTTTTATCGTAAATTTCACTGAGCCACACAAACATGAACCACTAATCAAAGGAATCACCATAAAAATAAAAAAGTGTATTTACTACTATAATACCATCTGTTACGCAGTTCCTGAAAGGTGTCAATGATGCTGATATAGGGGTCAGTTTGGATATAGAAAATTATTGTACGGTAAGCCTGTTTTTTGAACAGGTTTCACCTATCTCAATGAGGTGTACTTCTGCGCTATACGGCGTTTTCCGTGGATTTTGTCTAATCGGATAACCTAAATGCGATACGGAATACGCGCTAATTTAAAAGCGATAGCCACTAGCACTAAATCAATCCCTTACGGGTTGATTTGGTTAAATAGTGCGCTAAACGTACAAGATTTTCCGATCTCCAAACTGACCCCCAATAGTGTAGGCTTAAATTCCATTGCTTTTTTCTTAGTTGGATGAATCCTAATCTTTAGTTTTTCACCTATGTTTAACTTTCCTTCAACTTTACGGATAAAGGGATTCCAACTCTCATACGATTTAAAGTCAGTCAGTACCTGCCAAACTTATTCCGGTGTCGCATTAATATCAATATGTGTAGTTATCTTTAAAGAAAGCATAATTTACCTCTGGTATCTAGAATGGCGATTCTCTGCTTATAAGCATAATTTAGTAGGGTTATTTTTTGCTGACAGTAATCCTCTTTATGGCAGACACATTTTCAAATATCTCATCAGGTGACAGTTTCTTTAAAAGTTTTTCTGAACTGTAACCCCATAAAACTGCACCGAAAGCAATTCCTACCGTTCTAGCTGCTTCATAATCGGTAATCTGATCACCAATATAGATAGTTTCTGATGGTTTAAAGTCTGCTTTTTTTAAAAGCTGCTTTAACCTAGATGCTTTTCCAAAAAAAGATGCACCGCATTCAAAGTAACTAAAGTATCGGCAGCTTGAACCAAGAACACTGGTCACATTTTCGTATCCATTTGAAGAAACTAATCCTACTGTAATTCCATGTTCATTAAGGTGTGCAAGCATTTCATCTGTATGATCAAATAGAGGAATCTTTGAAGAATTTACCTTCATAAGTTTTATAAAACTCTGAGTAATCGCAGGTAGTTTCCATACTGGTATCCCAAGATTTTTCATTATCTCTCGGGAAGATATTTCCCTAAAAGATTCAACCTCATCTAAATAAATCTTCTTGAAAGAATGCATGTCAGCTAGATGATTTATAGTTGAAACAAAGAAAGGAAAGGAATCTGCTAAGGTTCCATCAAAATCGAAAATAACCAACTTATATACTCTAGTTGGATAAGTTTGTGAGAATACCATTTACTCTACTTACTCCATATAAAATATTTTAAAATCATAAATTTAATGACCACCCCAAATTATGGGGTAGCCATACTACTTTGATTATTTGAATAGAGGTAAGCATGTACTAAGCACAACGCATTAAAGCTGATACTGCTTTTTCTAAAAATTGCAAAGTGGTAGGTTTGAGCCAGGTTCCCTCGGCAAGACTTGGTTCATTTTGCATGGCATTGCGAATCTTCGCATGTGTCGCCGGATTTTTGCCTGCGTAACCTTGCAACATGGAGAGCCATTGCTGTGCTAAACATTTTGCTTGTTCACTGTCAGGTTCAATCCCAGCATGAATGGCCTTCTCCAATCCGATCAATAACTGGGGCCAATTTTTCATCTCACGTGCATAATTTTGCTTCATAAAAGCAAATTCCTGCTCGGATAAATAACGTGCAAAAACGTTCAGCTTACTCTCGGCAAATGCTTCAAGTAGAAACTCAACCACTTCCGGATGCACACCCAATTTTTCCTGAAATGCCGATTCAGCTGAATGCATGCTATTCAATTTAACCAACCATTCAGGATTAGCAGCCGTATTCTGTTCGAGAGTCAGCATCCAGCGTGAAGCCAGGTTTTGGGCAGTTTCACTACTAGAAGATTCTCCGGCCTTAAAGAGTGCATTCGCTTCGACGACAAGCGCTTCCCATTCTTTTTGTTGTTTACTGTCTGCCTGTAAAAAAGTCAGATCTGCAAGTTCCTCTTTTGTAAAATATTGTTCGTACATAGACATAAGCTCCAGTGTTTTTAGCCAATTGTCCAGTTCCAGCTCTTCACCATTCATCAGTTGATTTTTGAGACTGCTCAAACGATAGCGCAGTTGAGTCTGCTTAATGATCATCTGATCGATTGCCTGAATCTGCCGATCAATTAATGGGGCGAGTGCCAAGTTTGGACTATTAAGAACCGCGCCAATTTCTGCCAATGTCATTCCAAGCCCTCGCAATGCCTGAATTTGGTATAAGCGAGTAATATCTTGACGGCTGTAAAGTCGGTAACCGGCGTCGGAGCGGGCCGAAGGCTGAAGTAAACCGATATCATCATAGTGATGAAGGGTGCGAATAGTTAACCCTGTCCGCTTAGCCAGTTCACCGACTTGTAATAACATCTTTTGACTCCTTTATTCCTTAGGCGTGTCTTATGCTAGAGGCTAACGTTACGTTAGGGTCAAGTATCTAAGCTATAAAAAATATTTATGGCAAATAATTTACATTTCTAATGTTTTATTTATTTAGGTAGTAGAATTTTTTATATTCCAAAAATTTCGACTCCATTTAACATAATGATGCTTAAGCGTAACGCCATTTAGGCACTCAACCTAAAATTCCCCTCAAATGCTCAAAACTCCCTATCTTCTCCCCGTAAAAAGCCCCATTTTTGTGTTAGTTATTTGTTATCAAAAGGACAGTTTGGGTTTCGCGGTGAAAATGGTATCAAACGGCTATTTTTTCCAGAATTGCCATGATTTTTTGGCGGGCACAGGTCTAGCTTGTTCGGGTGTTGTCGGCAGCTTGGATTCGATTAATAGCATAGCTTGACGTATATCATCTAAATTTTTTGAAAGTAACTCTTTTTCAGCTTTTAAGTGTGCATTTTCTTGTTCAAGAAGTTGAAGTTTAATCTGTAGTGACTGTGTAGTGTTGGGTGTTTCTTGCTGTAGTTTTGATACATTAGTGACACCGTCACAGTCTGTAGTTGGAGAATTGCTTATTTTACCAAATACTCTAATTAACTCAGATGTTTCAATGCTTTTATTTCCTGTATTTTGATCTGTAGTCGTAGACAGTTTCCCTTGTTTTATGTACTTGTGTAGTGTGCTTCTTGCTTTTCCTGTCAGCCTTGCCGCTTCACTGATTGATACCAAAGCCATAATCAATCCTCTAACATCATTTTTATTTGTTGATCTTCTTTGAAGTGAAAGTGTAGCGCAAAAACACTCCTGCCTTTTTTTACTGTATCAACTGTTACAGATAGATTGCTTTTTTGGTTTAACTCTTTTATTGCTGGTTTTATTACCCATTGATTCAGTGATTTGAAGGTGGCGTATTTTTTTTCGTCCAAACCTAGCATCGAGCGAAAATCATTAATGCTGATCAATCGATCGCCAATCACTTTAAATTGCATTAATAACTCATATAAACGAATGCTATAGACACTTTTTAGTGTTGATACATTTTTGATCACAATTTTAGTAAATTGACCTTGAAGCTGAGTTAAGTAGGGCATTATGGAATCAGCAAAAACAATTTCTATTTTTCCCTCACCCTCAAAATATTCTGCTTCTTCTTGGATCCAGCGAATACGTCGTCTTTCATTATTGTTTTGTATATATATCCAACGTTCAGCGAGCTTATCTATAGCTTCTTTTAAATGTCGTTCTGCATTACTTTTTCCCATATCAGGAAATGCTAGATAGAAATCGCCAGATGTAATTTTGAATGTTTTTTGAGGAGTTTTATCCAGAGGGTTTAACTTTCCAATACACATCAATAGCAAGCGCTGTTCCTGTAAAGTTAGTTTGTAACTAGCTTCAATCAAAGCATTGGATTTATATGCTATTAGCTCAGACATGTCGCTTCCTACTTAATGGGATAGGCAAAAAAGTAGTCTATCCCTAAATTAAAGGCAAGTCTTTTATTTTTTCTATGCCTAATTTGTGAGTATTACCGTAAATTTCTATGCCTATTACCGTAAATTTCTATACCTATTACCGTAAATTTCTATGCCTATTACCGTAAATTTCTATGCCTATATGTGTTTTAATTCTTATTAATCAAAGAAATAAATAACCGTAAAACAAGAATTAAAAACAAAAAACAATTAAAAAAGAAAACCACTGTGGATAACTCAGAAAAATCTGTCAGATACATCACGTTTTTCGGTAATTAAAAGGATGTCGCAAACAACGTTTGCTCCTTTTTTTAAAAAAAAACCTAAAGCACCTCTATAGCTCCATCGCCTTGTTCGAGCAACACACCACACCTTTCTTTTGTCTCCGACCATCCAGCTACTGAGTCGCTGTTTTTTCCGTGTAATTTAATTCGCTACGCTCACAGCTCATCCAGTTCGTGATGGTTTAAACGCTCTGTAGTGGGTTTTAAGCAAAAGTAATCACAAAACTAAATTACCCTTAGCCACGATGTTTAAATTAAACAGAGAGCATTACAGAAACATTTACGGGGGAGGGGGGGGAGTGAACTACTTGATAACAATTACGCATATTGTCGCGTATGTAATTAAAATTTCTTTTGTGACCATCTAAAAACTAGTTATCAGACTCTAAAAGTATTTAGTACTCGCCAATTTTTTTTT
>NZ_WLUG01000080.1:0-125937 GCF_009706505.1 Providencia sp. wls1922
TATTCTATTGTAAGAAAATATCTATATATTAATTGGTTATACTATCTGTTGCTTATGAAAAGACTATCTGGTAACAGAGAAAAAAGGAATACGTTATGGCTGACGTAATATAAAAGAAGGATTAGGAAGAAAAATTCAGTAACGGGTATTTTTCCCAGATTTTCTTGAACCACGGAGTAAATTTTTCAGGATGAGTACTGATTTCTTGGGCTAAAGTTTCAAGGCTAATCCAGCAGGTAGCACTGACTTCTTCAGGATTAGGAATGACTTGATTGTCATAGTAGCCCACAAATAGGTGGTCATACTCATGCTCAATTAGCCCGCCATTCACATCAGCTTTATAAATAAACTCACCAACATGAGTTAATGAAGTTGAAAACCCGAGTTCTTCTGTTAAGCGGCGTAAAGCTGCATCATGGGTATCTTCTTGCGGCCTTGGATGGCTACAGCAGGAATTTGCCCACTGCCCAGCGGAATGATATTTATGAAATGCGCGTTGTTGAATGAGTAATTCGTTCTTACGGTTATAAATAAAGATAGAAAATGCACGATGTAGGCAACCTTGCTGATGAGCAAGTAGTTTTGGCATGCTACCAATTGGCGTGTCTTGTTCATTAACTAAAATAAGTTGTTCTTCTATCATAAGGATAATCTGTATCAGTAAGAGTCAAAAGCAAGCTTATTATAACTGGAAAAAAATGACTTGTAGATTAGAGCTATTAATAGCCCTTGCTAATTTATACAGTGAGATTGATAAGTGCACTCATAGCTAGATGAATCAATCATTTAGCTATGAATGAAGACGGTATGATGAAAAAATATTATTTTTGTTGGAGCACCCAGACAGCAGCTTCGACTCTAGATTTTAGATTTAGTTTTTTAAGTAAATGTTTTACATGTACTTTTACTGTGCTCTCTGCGATATCTAAATTTCGAGCGATCATTTTATTTGATAATCCTTGAGCGATAAGCTCTAAAATGTCGGATTCTCGTGGTGTTAGTGCGATTGCATCGCTTTCATTTTGTGATTGGTTTTCTCTTAATGATTCAGCAAGGACAGAGGTTAATGTCGGGCTAACCACCATTTTTCCACTTGCGGCTTCTTTGAGTGCGATAATCAGTTCTTCAGGCTCCATATCTTTTAGCAAATAACCATCAGCACCTCGCTTAAGCGCACTGATCAAATCATCACTATAATTCGATACGGTAAAGAGAATAATTCTGCCTGAGAGTTCACGTTTTCTGAGTTCATCTAGGGTTTCAAAGCCATTCATTCCAGGCATATTGAGATCTAAAAGGATCAGGTCAGGATCTTGCTCTTCTGCTATCTGAATACCTGTTTTTCCATCTCCAGCTTCACCGATAACTTTAAGTGAAGGCTCTAAGCTAATCAGCTGTTTTACACCATTTCGGAGCATTGGGTGATCATCAATAAGTAGGATCGTTGATTTTTCGGTCATTATATTTTTAGTCTCCATGAATGATTTGATCCGGTGTTCTAAATATCAGATGTTTTAGATGTCAGATAAGGGGAATGTGACTTTCACTTCGGTTCCCCCTCCGGCACGTTGAGTAATGTAGCACTCGCCATTCAGGCTAAGTGCTCTTTCTCTCATAATAATGAGGCCATAATGGTTAAGTTTATTTGGATTGTCATCAATACCATTACCATTATCATCAATTGTAATGGTGACAGTGCCTCTATGTTGGCTTAATGAAACTTTAGCCCAAGTTGCATTAGCATGCTTCAGAATATTACTTAGTGCTTCTCGAATTATTTGTATTATGTGGATAGATTGGTGTGGTGAGATACTTTTCGCTGGAATTTCATAATGAAGCTGAATATTAAAGCCAATACGCCCACTAAATTCACCTAAAGTACTTTTGAGTGAAGGTAATAGACCTGATTCAGTGAGTTTCAAGCGGAAAGTCGTTAATAATTCCCGTAACTGGCTGTATGCAGTATTAATTTCTGTACGCATCTCATTGAGCAAATGTAGAGTTGTTTCTGGTAATGGTTCTGGTTGCATTTGCAGATAGCTAATTTGCATTTTTAAACATGAGAGTGATTGTGCGATAGAGTCATGAAGCTCTCTAGCAATAGCGGCACGTTCATCCATGATTAGCAGCTGCTGCTGTTGCTCTATCTGTTGCTCCATGGTGAGCATACCTGAAATCTGTTTCGCTAGCATAAGAACCAATCTGTTTTTTTCATCAGAAAATGGTTGTTTTTGCTCAATTTCACCAATAATTACACCATATCGGTGCATGTTATCAGAGAGATCCCACTGTAACGTTTGATATTCTTTTGCTGGATCATTGTGTAATGGATGCTGATTAGTGGAAGATAGCTTTGTTTTATCTATTTCGAGATTGGTCGTGGCATAAGAGATTTCATGAAAATATTGTTCATTGCTATCTTCATATAATTTGAGGCGCAAGTTCTCTAGCTGCGTAATGTTTTTCAGCTCGGCGAGAACTTTTTGTAATCTTGAATAAAGCGTTTCCGATGAGTGTAATATTTGATTTGATTGATAAAGATATGACAAAACTCGGTTTTTAGCGAGTAAGTCCGCGGTTTTTTCGGCCACACGTTCTTCGAGTTGGTGGTAACTTTGCGCCAGCTCATCAGACATATGATTGAGGGTTTCACCTAGGGCATTGAGCTCATCTTGCTTATTATTCTTCATGGGATAGCGCTGAGTAAAGTCTTTACGCCCAATAGCATTAACCATAGAAAGCAGTTTCATCCATGGGTAATAAATTTTTCGTCTTAAATGCCAGATTGTTCCCATCAACAGTAAAAAGACTAAGCTAATAAAAATCAGCTGAGTCATTGCAACGTAAGCGATTTTTTTCTCAGTTTTATCATCAATGTTATGAACTAACTCATTGAGCATATTAACAAAAGTAATGACTTCATAACGGGCATCATCAGGTGAAGATGCTTTTGTGAGTGCGGGTCTTAAAGTGTTTAGCCAAAATTCATGTATTTTATTAAATTCAGGTGTAAGGTTTTCAATTTTAACCACTTGGGTGAGTTCGGGGCTGAGTAAGTCTTTCTCTAATTCATCAAGATAATTCTGACTATGCTGGTTTATGGGCGTTAAAGAAAGTAGGCGGTAACTTTGCATGCGCAAGGAACCTGATGTGTTAATGGCATGAGCATTGCCTTGTACACTGATGATCATACGGTTGGAAATTGTCATACCGATAATGCCTAAAACAGCAATAAGTAGCATTAACCCAATAACCTGGTTGATGATCGAAAATCGTCGGTAAAGTGTCGGCATTCTCTCTTTTTCCTGATACAAAATAAACTGACTATTACCATAATGTATTTAAGGATATTAGTCAGTTTTTAGCTTTATTTTGTTTTTTTAAATCGAGCAAAAAAGTTAATAATGAAAACAATAAGTAAACCGATAACTAGACCAAAAATTAAATTAAGAATGGAAGGAGTCAAAAATTGTAGTGTATTACCAACAACACCGATGCTGCCTGTCTTTTCTGCCATTTTTTCGATCCATAAATGCAGATAGGTAATTCCGTGAGTGAGTATCCCCCCTCCGACCATAAACATCGCGGCCGTTCCTACAACAGATAATGTTTTCATTAAATAAGGGGTTACATAAATTAACCCATTACCGCATTTACGCAGCAAAGTAGAGGCTTTTTTCTGTAGATAGAAGCCTAAGTCATCTAGTTTGACTATACCAGCAACTAATCCATACACCCCGACAGTCATGACAATGGCAATAATTGATAAAACTGCAAATTGGTTTAGGAGCGTTGTTGAAGAAACGATACCTAAAGTAATAGCGATAATTTCCGCCGATAAAACAAAATCAGTACGGATTGCACCTTTAATTTTTTGTTTTTCAAATGCCGCTATTTCTTGTTCTGAACGCTGAGCTTCTCGTGCTGCTTCTGATGGTGAGATTTCATGTTTGTGTAGATACTTATGGGCAAGTTTTTCAGCGCCTTCAAAGCAGAGATATGCGCCTCCAATCATTAATAATGGTGTGACTGCCCACGGAATGAAAGCGCTAATCAGTAATGCTAGTGGGACTAAAATGAGTTTGTTGATGAATGAGCCCTTTGCGACAGCCAAGACGACAGGGATCTCTCTTTCAGCGCGAACGCCTGTGACTTGTTGCGCATTTAAAGCGAGGTCATCACCCAGAACACCAGATGTTTTTTTTGCCGCCATTTTTGTCATCACGGACACATCATCTAAAACTGCTGCAATATCATCTAATAAGGCAAGTAAGCTACTTCCAGCCACAGGAGGATCCTTTTGTTAAGGTGAGGTATAATTGACATTTCTTAGGTAAGATAAGTCAAAATTAGTTCACAGCGATTTGATAATTTGAGTAATAATCGGGATAGGTAAAGTTGCTCTTATCATAACAGCTTTGATTTGATTATGAATTTTTCATGAAAAACAAGAATATATTTTGTCATTATCATCATTTTTAATGAGCGTAAGGTTAATCCATGTCCCTTCAGCCTGTATTGAGTATCGTTGTTGCTGTTTATAACGGCGAAAAGTTTTTACCCCATTTTTTTGACAGCTTAATTGCCCAAAAGCTCGAAAACTGGGAACTGATCGTTGTGAACGATGGTTCAACAGATGATAGCGAATCAGTCATTCGTCAATACGAAGATAAGTTTGAGAATTTCAAAGTACTCACTCAGGAAAACGGTGGCGTTTCCGTTGCGCGTAATACCGGAATGGCTGTCGCAACAGGGAAATACATCACTTTCCCTGATATTGATGATGAAATTGATGCCAGAATGTATGGTCGTTTATTAGAGATTGCCTTAGTGGGGGATCTGGACGTAGCAACTTGCAATGGTACTTATGTGTACACCAATGGGGATGCGCCAAAAGCTATTTTTCCGCCAAATAAAGTGCCTTCTACTGGCGTGATCACGGGCCCTCAATGGCTGCAAATTGGCTTGAGCTCTCGTAAATTTCTCCATGTAACTTGGTTGAATCTGTATCGCTTGTCATTAATTAGAGAACACAATTTTTCCTTTGAACCAAGATTACACCATCAAGATATTCCTTGGACTACCGAAATGCTGCTCGTTGCTAAACGAGTGCAGTTTATCAATGAACAATATTATGAATATCTGATCCATAACCAATCCGTTTCTCACTCTTTAACCGGAGATGAGCGCTCAGTACGTAAGATCAATACCTATCTGAAGATCTTAGATATGTTGATGGATATCTATAAGCGCCATCCTGAAGAAGTGAAACAAGCACCGGCTTGCTTATGGCAAGTGGGGAAAGAAGGCTTAGGGGTTGTTTTAGCGCTATTAGCCATCAAGTCACCGGAAACGCAAAAGCAGATGGTTCAGCTGTTTTTCGATAAAGGTTACTGGGATATTGTTTGGAAGCATGCCACAACGCTGAAATTAAAGTGGCGTTTGATCCGTCGTTACAGCAAATTGAAGGCCATTATCAATAAATAGTTCTCTAGCAGCCTTTCGGGGCTGCTCTCTTTTATTACTTCTGTACTTTCTTCGATCCCCTTCAACTTATTAAATAATTGATAAAATATTATTAATATCCATAGCATATATTGTGATTTAATTAACATATTAATAACAAAAAAATTGAGCTTCCTCTCAGAATATGGTCTTTATAGGGTTATAGTTCGCCTGAATATACACGGTGATAAATTATTAATAAGTTAATGAGTGAGGGCTGAATGGATCATTATCTGCATAAATTACCTGACCTTATTGACTCCGTGGCAACCAACCAGTTTTACCCCAATTTGTTGTCATGGCTGTCCTCTTTTGTGGTCTTTGATAACGCCATTATTTATGCCTTTGAAAAAGAAGGTGCGCCGCGTTTTCTGTCGAAAGTTGAGAAGCGCAATAGTGACAGTATCAATCGTATTTATCAGCGTGGCGCTTATCTGATGGATCCTTTCTATCAAGAACTACAAAAAGGTGGCAGCTCGAAGGTGCTGACATTGAAAGAAGTTGCACCGAAAGGGTTTTATCATACTGATTATTATCTTAACTTTTATCGTAAGACCGGTTGGTGCGATGAGGCGGGGCTGTTGCTGGAGCTATCGGCCGATAAACAATTAGGTATTTTCTTTGGTAATGAAGACCAGCCTTTTCTTTCAGACGAAAATAAACAAGCCTCATTAAAAGAAGCCTTTGATATTATTCGAAGTATCGCTCGATTACATAAGGAAGTCGTGCCTAACTCAGTATCCAGCCATTACCGTAATACTGACTTACAAACTTGCTTTGGTTTGACGCCAAGAGAGTGTGAGGTCGTTGAATTAATTTTGGAAGGTAAAGGCTCCCCACAAATTGCCGAGGCGCTGTTTATTAGCTTGGGTACTGTCAAAAATCACCGCAAGAATATCTATCAAAAATTAGAGATTAACTCTCAAGTTGAATTGTTTAATTTATTAATGACTCCAATAAAACAGTAATTGAGTAGAGTTAGTGTATTTCTTGTATATATCAGATGGTTAAACTAGACAACCTTGATAAAGTTTTATTTTTCAATTAGTTGTATTTGTCTCTTAGCAATGAAATACTCCTTGCCTTCATCCTTTACTAAAATATGTAATAATTTCTATTAATATAATAATAAATATTTATCCTTTTGAATTAAAACATAAAAGGTTTAAATTGATTTAATCTTATTTATAAGTAAATATTGTATCCACGTCACAAATGTTAACTTTATGTTTCGAATGTCCCTAAAGGGCTATGTAACTGTTAATGATTGGTTAAGATAATCAAGGTTATTGCAAGATACTAGATAGGGTATCCATTATGAATAACCAAGTAGAATCATTAACTTATTACTCAGCAACCAAAAAATATGATCTGCGTTTCCCAACTTTGAAAGAAGACATTGATGTGGATGTCGTGATCATCGGTGGTGGATTCTCAGGGATTAATACAGCATTAGAATTGTGTGAAAAGGGAATTACCAACATTGCTATCTTGGAAGGTCGCCATCTTGGTTATGGCGGTACAGGACGTAACGGTGGGCAAGTGATGGCTGGTATTGGTCATGACCTCGATGCGATTAAAAAACACGTTGGTTCTGAAGGTTTAGAAACGATTTTTAAACTGAGCAACATGGGCGCGGGGATCATGCGTGACCGTATCGCCAAATACAATATTGATGCGGATTTTTGCCATGGTTATGCCTACTTAGGTAGTAACAAGCGCCAAGAAAAAACATTGCGCAGTTGGCTTGCAGATTTTAAAGCCGTCGCGCCAGATGAAGAAATTGAATTTTATACAGGTTCAGATTTAAAGCAGATTATCGGATCTGACGCTTATACATGTGGAATCAAACACATGGGAGGCGGACATGTTCATTCACTTAACCTGTTACTGGGGGAAGCGAAAGCGGTGAGTGAATATGGCGCAAAAATTTTTGAAAACAGCCAAGTTTTGAATGTTGAGTACGGCGATACAGTAACGGTTCGTACCGCGATGGGTTCCGTGAAAGCGAAAAAAATGTTGTGGGCGTGCGATGGCTTCTTGAATGGTCTTGAGCCGACGTTATACCCAAAAACAATTAACACCTATGCTTATCAGTTAATGACGGAAGAGCTTTCCGATGAATTAATTGAACGCATTAGCCCAATTCGCGGGGCATACAGCGATATTCGCCCAGTCATCGATTACTACCGTGTAACAAACGAAAATCGCCTGCTATTTGGTAGCTCGACGTACTTTTTAGAATACATTCCATCCGACTTGAAAGAGTGGAACCGCAAATTGATGCTGAATGTTTTCCCATACCTGAAAGACGTCAAAATCGAGCTGGCATGGGGAGGGCCAATGGCGTGTAGTGCTAACTTATTCCCGCAAATTGGCACGATCCCTGGTCATAAAAACGTGTTCTACGTACAAGGCTATTCAGGCTTTGGTGTTACGCCAAGCCAGATCGTGTGTAAGGTGCTTGCTGAGGGAATGGTTGAAGGTTCCAGCCGCTATGACCTGATGAGTTCGATTCCTCATGCTGACATTATGGGGAAAGACAGCATGCGTAATGCCATTGTGTCACTTGCCAAGTGTTGGCATCAGTTATCAGGATATTGGCAAGGTCGCCGCTAAGTTTTCCTAAATTTAATGTCCATTTTTGATTTTATTACATAAGAGAAGGTAAGAAAGATGATCAGCCCATTACTGTTAAACAAAGCACTTCCTGAATTACTGAACATTGGTAGCGTGAGCAATTTAGGTTCTGTGGTTGTTGAAGGTGATCCACAAGCAAGCGTGGCGATGATCCACGGAGAGCCAACAGATAATCTGACTTGCGGTATTTTTGCTTGTACAACAGGTAAATTTAAGATGGTTTACCCATTTGATGAAATGGCAACTGTCCATGAAGGTTCGGTGAAATTAACCGACGTAAAAACAGGCGTCACCGTGGAATACCATAAAGGCGACTCTTGGTTTGCAGCCAAAGGCACTGAAGTACTTTGGGAAATCAGCGCACCACGTTTTGTAAAACACTATTTAGCCTGCGTGAATGCGTAATTCGATAAATTAACGAGGTGGAGATAACGATGAGTGAGTTAACCCTGTTACCAGAAGTTAGAGAATTCTTGAACCGTCAACACGGTCATTTTATTAATGGATTGCCTGTTTCTGGCAAGGGAGATGCTTATTTTGAAGTCGTGAATCCAGCCACCGAGCAAGTGATTGCGAAAGTGAAAGAAGGAACTTGCGAAGAAGTTGATGCAGCGATGAATGCGGCATATGCCGCATTTAAAGGCTCATGGGCAAATACCACGCCGATGGAACGAGGCAACTGTTTGAATCGTTTAGCGGATTTGCTCGAAAAACACTTAGAAGAATTAGCGCAATTAGAAACCTTAAGTTCTGGGAAAACCATTCAGTTATCACGCTTTCTGGAAGTAGGTTCAGCGGCACAGTTTTTACGTTATTTTGCGGGCTGGGCAACTAAAATTAGCGGTGAAACCCTGAATGTTTCTTTGCCATCATTTAATGGCGAAAAATACTCGGCATTTACCCAGCGTGAGCCTGTCGGGGTGGTTGCTGGGATTATCCCATGGAACTTCTCCATTATGATTTCCATTTGGAAATTAGCGGCTGCATTGACATGTGGCTGCACGATTGTACTGAAGCCAAGTGAGTTTACCCCTCTGACCATGTTGCGCGTGGCTGAATTAGCCAAAGAAGCGGGTATTCCTGATGGTGTAATCAATATTGTAAATGGTGGTGGTCGCGAAGTGGGACCTGCTTTAATTAGCCATGAACTTTGTTCGAAAGTGACCTTTACAGGCTCAGTGCCGACTGGATTGGCGGTAGGGCGCTCAGCGATGGAAGGCAAACTGACTCGCGTCACATTAGAATTGGGTGGTAAAAATGGTGCAGCATTCTTAGCGGATTTATCCGTGGATAAGATTGTGAGCGGCATCATTGAAGCGGGTTATTTAAACCAAGGGCAAATCTGTGCAGCGGCAGAGCGTTTCTATATTCCATCTAAATTGATGGATACGGTTCTGGAAGCGCTAAAAACGCGTTTATCGGCAATGAAGGTTGGCTCGCCATTGGATGAAACCACAGAAATGGGACCATTAGCCAATAAAGCTCATTACGATAAGATCTTAAGCCTATTTGAAAAAGCACGCCAAGATGGCAGTGAAATTGTCTATGGTGGGCAGCCAATTGCTGGTGCGGGTTACTTTGTTCCGCCTACGATTATCCGAGCAAATGGCCCAGATGATGTGTTAATGAAAGAAGAGACATTTGGTCCTATCGGCACTTTCTTGGCTTATGATGATGAAGATGAGCTGATTACGATGATGAATAGCACGCCATTTGGCTTGGCTGCGAGCGTATGGACAAATGATCTTAGTAAAGCAATGCGCATGGTCTCACAAATTGAAGCTGGAACTGTTTGGGTGAATATGCACACCTTCCTCGACCCAGCAGTACCTTTCGGTGGTATTAAGTCCTCTGGAATTGGTCGTGAATTTGGTAGTGCATTCATCGAGCACTACACTGAATTAAAGTCCGTCATGGTGCGTTATTAGAGCGTTAGTGGTTTTGTTTTTTCTGTAAAGCAACAGTTTTCCCGGCCAATGCGCCGGGATTTTTTATAAAATTTTATCTTGGCGCAGTATAAATCCGGAGGAAACTAATTCTGTCCGGTTGCTCACATTGGCTTTGGTAAAAATATTGCGTAGATGGGTTTTTACAGTGGAAAGCGAAACACCCAACAGCAGCGCAATACGCTTATTACTGGCGCCTTCTCGCACTAAATGAATAATTTCTTGCTCTTTCGGGGTATAGGAAACCAGAGAATCGGGTCGCACATCAAATGTCATAAGCTCCGCAATTGGTAAGATTGCATTGAGCCTAATCACCTCTTCCGGCGTAAATGGCGTATCGCGTAGCACGGAAATTCCCGCCACAATCTTATTTTTACGGCGAATAAAAATCTCTGCCATATCTGCGATATGGTTTGGCTGCATAAAATCATGGAAGAAGGTTTGATCGTGCTGACGCATTTCCACTGGCATCTTCACTAAACGGAGATCCTCACCACGAAAATGGTCGGGATGTAGAGGGTCGTGCTGGGAAAAGGCAGAGAGATACTCTTCATGCATACGTGCAGAAATTCCATATAGTACATGGTTTTCTGGCTGCCAGTGCTCATTTACTAGATAATAAACCGCCGCAGAAATAGGAATGATATGGGCAATTGTATTTAGGCAGCAGTCGATTAAGCCCTGTTGACTCTCACTAAATAGCGGTTGAACCATCATCATACCCCATCAAAATATACAGCTTACTATCATGCAATTTAATTCGATTAACATAAAATAAACATGTTAATAACGTGAGCGTGGTTACACTATTTAAAACTTGTTTTTTATCGTTTAAAGGGAGTTTACTGCCTTTGGGTATCTTTCGTAGTGTGTTTGTTAATATGTTAATGAGGTTGTTTTTTACTAACCATTGATATTTCAATGATTATTATATTATTTGAGTTTTAAAAGGGTACTTTTCGTTTTAGGCTCTGTGTGCTCCCCTCTCTCTGGGTATCGTTCTAAAGGACGATGGCGAGATGTTTAGGCTTATTTCTATAGTGAGAATGCAGTCACTTCATTTTTACAAAAAATTCACAATTTGGGCTGTGAGCAGAGAGAGGGAAGCAAAATGAATTTATCCTCAAAATTAACATCACACATTGAAAAAGGTAAGGTTGGCTTTCCAACAACGCTCGCTAGTTCGGTTGGCGTGATTATGGCAAGCCCTGTGATCCTCACTGTAACCAGTGGTTTTGGGATCGGCGGTGATACTTTTGCCTTAGCTGTTTTACTGAGCTTTATCATGATGCAGGCTCAATTAACCACATTCTCCGAAGCGGCGGCAATTTTACCGACCTCCGGTTCTGTTTACGACTATATCTCCTGCGGTATGGGGCGCTTTTGGGCGATTACAGGGGCACTGTCTGCCTATCTGATAGTTCACGTTTTTGCAGGTACAGCAGAGACCATTTTGTCCGGTATTATGGCGTTAGTGAACTTTGAAAGCTTGAATACAGTGCTGGAAACTAATAACTCCTCTTGGATGGTGGGGGTTGGTTTAGTTGTGGCATTCGGCTTATTGAATGCATTTGGTATCGAAGCTTTCGGCAAAGTGGAAGTGGTGCTCACTTTTGCAATGTGGAGCACGTTGGTGATTTTCAGTATTTGTGGGCTGCTAATGCCATTCCATGTTTCCGCAGAAGGCTGGTTTGGTCAAGGGCTGAATATTTCTGACCCGACCCTTGTTCTTAGCTTTGTGGGAATGGCGATGTTTATGTTTGTCGGCTGTGAATTAGTGACACCGATGGCGCCGGAAATTAAAAATTCAGCCAAAGTGATCCCGCGTGCGATGGCGATTGGTTTATGTGGCGTGGCATTCTGTATGTTCCTGTTTGGTGCGGCACTGACAAACCAAGTCGAAAACGTGATTGTTGACCCTCAAAATGGTGTGAGCCTATTAGAAACACCGATGGCTATTCCTGCGTTTGCTGGGCAAATTATGGGTGACTTCGGTAAATACTGGATTGGAATCGCCTTATTGCTGGCGGGTGGGGCAACTATCAATACATTGATGGCGGCAGTTCCACGCATTCTTTACGGCATGGCATTAGATGGTGCATTACCAAAAGTGTTCGCTTATTTACACCCTCGCTTTAAAACGCCAGTGTTTGGTATTTTAGTGGCGGTGATGATCCCATGTTTACACGCATTTGCTATCCAAGGGGATTTAGATCGCATTATCCCGTTGGTGCTGGCGGCTGTGTGTTCGTGGGGAACGGCGTACTTATTAGTGACGATTTCTGTGGTGCTATTGCGTATTCGTCGCCCTGATTTACATCGTGCTTATCGCTCACCATTCTTCCCTATCCCTCAAATTATTTCGAGTGTGGGGATTATTCTAGCGATTGTTTACATCACGCCGCCGGGCATGAATAAAGCGGACGTGTATATTCCATTTGCCATTATGTTGGGATTAACTGCGAGTTATGCATTAGGTTGGACCGTGTTAGTGCAGAAAGTGAATCCATTTAAGCCCGTTCCGGTTGAACAAGTATTGTCCAACTCATTTGACGATGACAATGCAGAGGAGGTGGAACTTGAGCCTTTACGTAACCTTGCCTAAGTCACCATGGTGGAAAAGGTTAACTCAAAAACGCCTCCCGACAGGGTATCAAGCGGGGTTAACTTTAAATCGGATTGAGAAAGATATCGCTCCTTATGTTTGTGAGTGGGGGGCGCCTGGAGTGTTGCTCATCCAATTGCCTCAAGGTATTAAAGTGGAAGTGACTGAGCGTGTGAAAACCTTGTTTATGGCGTTTATTGTGCATAGTCGCTTTGCAGTTTCGGGAAAATGTGACAGTGCGCTGGTGGCACAGATTGATGTGAAAACAGCAGGGTCAGCGCGGAAAAAACACGTTCAGTTCACGACCCAACAAACGGAAGGGAAATTTTTGGTCGAAAGCTTAGAGCAGTACCCCGTGATCCGCCAAACTTTCGAAGAGCTAGATTTCACTCACTGTCATATTGCTGTCAAAAATGGCGTTTGGCGTTGCGAAATTGAGCCTTACACCGCTTCTGAAATGGTTAGTCGGCTCCCTGCTGCTCGGCGTTATTTACGTTTGACTGATCAGCAGCGACATCGCTTATTAAGCGCACTACAGCTGATTTCTCAACTCATGAGCCAACAAACACCTCATCAATAATTTTTTCTCATCGATAACGCCCTGATTGGGCGTTTCGCTTTTATGATTGTTATGTTTATGGCTGCTATGTTTATGACAATCATCTTTATATCGACATAAAACCGTCATTCAACTGTCATCTGGCTGCTCTAGCATGCTGGTCAATTATTCGAAGTATATTCACTCTTCTTTTTATTGATTGGCAAGGATAAAAGTTATGACAGGTAATTTTATGAAATCTATGTTAGCCGTCGCTGTAAGTACGTTAATTTTAGGAACTGCAATCCCCGCTTATGCCGCGGATAAAAATGATGCAGTTTCAGAAAGTCGCGCTGCAAAAGGGGATATCACTAAGTTTGGTGGTGCTCGCCGTTTATCGACTGAACAGACGGATATCATGAAAGCGGCACTGCATAATGGTCAAGCAAAGAACGTCATTTTATTTATCGGCGATGGTATGGGGGATTCTGAAATTACCGTCGCACGTAACTATGCTGAAGGGGCTGGCGGTTTCTTTAAAGGAATCGATGCATTGCCAATCACTGGACAATACACCCATTACGCATTAGATAAGAAAACACAAAAACCAGACTATGTAACTGATTCTGCGGCATCTGCAACAGCATGGTCATCCGGTGTGAAAACCTATAACGGCGCTTTAGGGATTGATGTATTCGGTAAAGACCATGACACATTGATTGAAATTGCGAAACGTAATGGTAAAGCAACGGGTAACGTGACGACATCTGAAATCCAAGATGCAACGCCAGCGGCTCAGTTTTCTCATGTGACGGGGCGTAAATGTTACGGTCCTGAAGAGACCAGTGAAAAGTGTGCAACCAATGCGCTGGAAAATGGCGGTCGTGGTTCTATCTCTGAACAGTTAATGATCACCCGTGCCGATGTCACATTAGGTGGTGGTGCGAAAAGCTTTAAGCAGGAAGCTAAAGCGGGTGATTACAAAGGGAAAACCTTGGAAAAACAAGCGGAAGAGCGTGGATTCACTATCGTCCGTGATGCTAAGTCACTCGATGCAATCAAAGAAGCAAACCAAGATAAACCTGTGTTAGGTCTGTTCCATGATGGCAACATGACCGTGGCGTGGGAAGGCCCAAAAGCTACTTATCACGGTAACTTAAATAACGCAGCATTAGAGTGTAAACCGAATTCTAAGTTAGACCCGAATGCACCGACATTAGCGCAAATGACTGAAAAAGCGATTGATTTATTGAAAGTAAATCCGAATGGCTTCTTCTTACAAGTTGAAAGCGCTTCTATCGATAAGCAGGATCATAAAGCGAATCCATGTGGTCAAATCGGTGAGACTGTCTCGCTGGATCAAGCGGTACAAGTGGGATTAGATTTCGCTAAGAAGCACGGTGATACACTGGTTATCGTGACCGCTGACCACTCGCATTCTAGTCAAATTATTCCAGACGGAACTAAATCATCAGGCTTAACTCAAGCGCTGATTACTAAAGATGGTACCGTGATGACCGTAAACTACGGTAACTCTGAAGAAGAAGATTCACAGGAGCATACAGGTGCTCAGCTACGTGTTGCGGCCTATGGTCCACACGCCGCGAACGTGATGGGTCTGACTGACCAAACCGATTTGTTCTTTACCATGCGCGATGCGATGGGATTGAAGCAATAAACCAACCCCTGTAGTTAAAAGTTCTCTGCGGTAGGATGCTACAGAGAACTTTTTTGTTTATAAAGTCCAATAAATCCTCATTAAGTTTCCTTCTTCATGCCCTGATTTCTTTTTGATTGTGTAGCCTGTATGCTCTCTATGTATCCGATTTATATAGCCTTTATACAAGCATTAAGAGACCAATAAAAATGAGAATAACACGCGAGCTCACGCGGGATGAGATCCCAAATGTGTGGTCGATTGATAGAACTGAATTGATTGAACACCTTTATCTTCACCAACAAGGAGAGTTAGTTCTTTCTGCTCAACGCTTTGATATGAAAGGTTGGCCGGAAGGTGAAACCGATGCATACACCCCGCATTTGCTGGAAAGTTATGATAATGGCGCTGTTTTCTTTGGTATTTTTGATGATGAAAAACTGATCGCCGCAGCGAGTTTAGATAATGTATGGCGAGGGGAAAATCAGGATCTGTTACAGCTCTCTTTTCTTCATGTTAGTTACCAATATCGTGGTGAAGGGCTGGGCGGCCAGCTTTTCAAACTATGTCAGCAGAGGGCGTTGGAGAAAGGCGCTGGTGGATTGTATGTTTCTGCAACCCCCTCCGAAAATACGGTGCATTTTTATCAATATATGGGCTGTGAACTACTCGAAAAGCCTGATCCTGTGCTGTTTGCGCTAGAGCCTGAAGATATTCACTTTATTTGTATTTTTGAGTGATGTTTTTACCGTGGGGGAAATATTTTCCTCACAAAAATTTGATTGATTTTTATAGAAACGCAGATATGATTGATAATCATTATCATCTTTAGCGAAATTATAGACTAATTATGAGTTAGCTAAAGACTCGTTAGCTATAAATGGGAGGCGTTATGGGAACTAGCGTATCAAAAGCAACAGGGTTGCGGCGTATTGGCGCTGGTTTGTGGGGCGTCTTCGCGGTGGTGTTACTGAGTATTATGTATTTGCTGAGCAATATGGGGTTTGATCCACTGAAAGTGGCAATGATCACCTTGATGATTGCGACGGCAGGCATGCTGTTTAATCGTGGCTCACGGCGTTTACTCATTATTCCAGCAGTAATGTCTTTAGGCTGCTTCTTGCTGATTTTTATTATGCGAAGCTAAGATTGTTTAAACGATATTTAGGTTAGGAATGTTGGTGGGCGAATGGCTATCGAGGATTGAACCTTTGAAGATTGAATTCTTGAAGATTAAGGTTACGAATCATTAACAGTGGTGCGAAAGGGGGGACTTGAACCCCCACGTCCATAGGACACTAACACCTGAAGCTAGCGCGTCTACCAATTCCGCCACCCTCGCAAATACTGTCAAAATTCTTTCTATTGATACTTGTGTATATCATGCTCAATACATAGATAACTATGTGATACGGATAGCGAAGAGCAGTCAACGCATAGATAATTGAAATTATGAAGAGTAAGTGGTGCGAAAGGGGGGACTTGAACCCCCACGTCCAAAGGACACTAACACCTGAAGCTAGCGCGTCTACCAATTCCGCCACCCTCGCAATACTAACTCTTTTGCATAATTGCTCATGCATCAATAGTACGGTGCGGATTTTAGGCTAATTTGCGCAGACGTCAATAAATTTTTATCCGCGTAATTTTGTTTGATGAAAAAACGGTCAACTTAGAAAGTTGACCGTTAGAAACAAAATCGACAATGAGATAATTTCGTCGTTTTAGCGCTTAATGGCTTCGTAAACTTTGAATTTACCTGTCTTAGCCAGAACCACATGACCGCCAAACGCTTTATCCAGTAAGTCAGGATAAGGTAAAAATGCATTCGCCACGATCCGTAAGCGCCCACCTTTTTTCAGGTATTTAGGGGCTTGGAAAATAAGCGTTTCTACCGCGTTATAACTGGTGTTGATCCCATCATGGAACGGCGGGTTAGAAATGATCCAATCAAATTTATCATCAAGATCGGAATAAACGTCGCTTGGGATCACTTTTCCGGTCAGGTTGTTGGCCGCTAATGTTGCTGTAGCTGAATCAATCGCGGATGCGCTGACATCACTCAGGGTTAAGGTGACATCTGGATTTTGTGAGCCGATAACCGCGGCGAGTACGCCGTTACCGCAAGCCAGATCAAGCACATTACCGCTCATTGGCTCAGTCAATGTGGAGAGCAGTAAATCACTGCCGATATCTAACTCGTTATGGCTGAATACACCTGGAAGTGCATGAATTTTCACATTATCAACCTGATAGTTACGCCACCAGCGCTTAATATCAAATTCGGTTGGTTGCTCTAATTCACCGTAATAGAGCCCACAGCGGCGTGCGGAATCAATTTTTTGCAGTGTCGCAATCCCTTCCATTATCGCTTCGGCACTTTTTACGCCGCTGCGGTTTTCGCCGACGATAAAAATTTGGCTGCCAGCAGCAAGATGGGTACATAAATCATCAAGTTGGAACGCGGCTTCTTGTTTGTTCTTAGACCAAAAGTAAATTAAGGTGTCGCAAGGTTTAACGAATTCCGCGGTTGCTGTTGAAGCAAACAGAACATTTTCACCCAATGCCGGCTGTAAGTTTTTCCAGCGATGGTACTGGTTAGTGAGCACGCGCACGCTGGCGGCTTCTAAAATTGCACCCAGTTCATCCTGAATATCGCCTGCCAAAAGAACATGACGATCGGTAAAGTGCTCTAAATGGCGTTGAATAACTTCGCTGGCGGGTGTCAGTAATGACATATTCTGTCTATCTCCTAAAATGAATATAACCACGCGGACTACCTTACCAGAAAAAAGATAAATAGCATTGCTGTTGGCGCTATTAATCCCCTTTGATAAGATGTGGTTGTTAACTAACGACTGGGTAAAGCAATGACACGACGTGACAGACTTTTAGAACAAATGGGGATCACTCAATGGATGGTGAGAAATCCGACTGTGTTACGTGGTGAACGTGGTGTACGCATTCCTGAGTCGACTAAGCTTATTATTATCACTGATGAGAACCTTGATTTAAACAGCCAGCTGTTAAAAGATATTTTTCTCACAATGAAGATCGATGAGATTGACGTTGTGTGCATTAATTCCGATCAGCTCAAACTCATTCCAACACCAATAACAATACCTTGTTGGGTGATAGGGGATGGCATTCATCCCGAAGGTTCAAAAGTCACATTTCTTTCTCCTGTTTTGTCTGAACTGATAGCAAGCAGCAATGCTAAACAGGCACTATGGAAACAAATTTATCAATATGATGAAAATTTCAACACTCAAGCAATCTGATCTCGCGACAGCCTTCTTAATTGAAAAGTTAAGTCATGATTTTCCATGGACTGAGCGAGTTTTTTATGGAAACCAAGGTGAAAAATACCATAATCTAAAAATATCAGTTAATAATCAAATTGTTGGGTATGCAATAACTCAGTATGTATTAGATGAAGCTACGCTGTTCAATATTGCTATTCACCCTGATTTTCAAGGACATGGCTATGGACGAATGCTATTAGAAAGATTAATTCACGATCTTGTTAATCGAGGGGTTTCAACGCTGTGGTTGGAAGTGAGAGAGTCTAACGCTTCAGCCATTCATCTGTATGATAAACTTGGTTTTCAACAGGCGACAGTACGTAAAGACTATTATCCGACGAAAACGGGTCGAGAAGATGCGTTAGTACTGGCATTAACCTTGTTCAGCGAAGACATGTTTAGCCAAAAAGCGTAATACATTTTTCTAAAGAAAAACCACGGTAGCCTGAAGTGACCCGATAAAGTCAGCAGCTACCGTGGTTTTTTTATGCCTTAATGAACCTATAATTTACGATTTTTCTGTTTCCGTGAAGATAGGTTTTCTAAGGCGACCAACTTTTTCTCTCAGGCTCCTTTTTACTTTGGCCGTGGTTTTGACTTCTTCATTCAAACCTTTATAGGTTGAGTAGCACATAATCAACATTAATACCGAAAGTGGAATTGCTGTGGCGACAAGTGCGGACTGCAAACCCGTTAGCCCTCCGGTCATGATAAGCACGATAGCAATTGCTGCAATTACCACTCCCCAGATAGTTTTGGTCACATGACTTGGATTTGGGTTACCATTTTCACTGACCATACCTAAAACGAATACCGCTGAGTTTGCTGACGTAATAAAGAACACCATCACCAAGACCATGGCTAAAATACTAATTAACGTCGGTGCTGGGAAATAATCTAAGAATTTAAACAGTGCAGACGTGACATCGGTTTTGACAGCATCCGCCAAGGCCACTTCACCGAGATTTTGGATAATATGGATGGCTGAGCCGCCCATCACCGCAAACCAAGCAAATGAACCTAATACCGGAATAAATACGGCACCAATCATAAACTCTTTGATTGTACGACCTTTGGAAATACGCGCCACGAAGCTACCCACTAATGGCGCCCATGCAATCCACCAGCCGAAGTAAAACAGTGTCCAGTTAGCAATCCAGGAACCATCATTATAAGGCTCAGTACGAAATGACATGCTGACGAAATTTTGCATGTAATCCCCGATACCTTGGAACAGTACTTTCAAGATAGTTTGTGTTGGACCGGCAAACAGAATAAACCCCATTAATGCGAAGGCAAGCAACATGTTGAGGTTAGAAAGATGCTTGATGGCGCCCTGCAATCCTGAAATGGTAGAAGCGATATAAATCACAGTCACAACGGCAATAATCGCGATTTGAATATAAATACTAACAGGCAAATCCCACAGATAATGCATTCCGCTGTTGACTTGTAGCGTACCAAACCCGAGGGATGTGGCGATACCAATCACAATGGATAACACGACCAGTACATCCACCCATTTTCCAATTGATCCTTTGATACGATCGCCAATTAATGGATAAAACACGGAACTTAATGAGGATGGTAATTTTTTTCTGAATTGGAAAAAAGCTAAAGAAACCCCGACTAAGGCATAACACGCCCAAGCGGAAACCCCCCAATGCAGATAGACATATTGCATCGCTGTTTTTGCCGATTGCTCAGTCATTCCGGGTCCCATTGGTGGGCTGATGTAGTAAGAAACGGGTTCTGCGACTCCCCAGAATACTAAGCTGATCCCTATGGATGCGCTAAACAGCATTCCAACCCAAGTAGCCGTGTTGTATTCCGGTTTGTCATTATCATCGCCTAAGCGAATATGGCCAAATTTCGAAAATCCAAGGTACATACAAAAGCTAAAAAAAATAAACACGGCACCAAGGATAAACCAACCTAAGTTGTTATAGATAAAGCTCAGGGCAGAGTGTGAAAATGTTTCCAGTTTATCGGGAATAAAAGCCCCTAAGCCGATGAGGATCAGGCTAAAAGCGAGGGATACGTAAAATACAGACCTTTTATGATTCATCATACCTCTTCTCCAGTTGCTCACTTCTTTATTATCTCTTTTATTGAGTCGTTATTTTGCAGGTGATGCTTACTTTGGGTTTACAAAGAATAGCCGTGCAAAGATTGCATAGTCAACAAATAATTAACCAAGTATTAACATTACGTTTGTGTATTTATTTTTTATCTGATTGAATTTTATGGTTAATAATTTTTTTTATAAAGTCTGATGATATTTTGTTTGATCATTATTGCGATCTTCGTTAACATCCGATTAAAATATGTTAACTATAAGTTTACAAAAAGAGAGGGCAATTATGAGCAATGCAGCTAAAGTCATTTCGATTAATGATCACCTTGATATAGATAATGCATGGACTATCCCTGCACGTTATTACACATCTGAAGACATTTTTGATTTTGAAAAAGAAAAAATTTTTGCTAATTCATGGGTTTGTGTTGGTCATGTGAGTGAGGTAAAAGAAAAAAATTCCTATATTACACGCCAACTAATTGGTGAAAGCCTTGTGATTGTTCGTGGTCGTGATGATGTTCTGCGCGGTTTCTACAATGTTTGCCCACACCGTGGTCATTAACTAATTAGTGGGGATGGCGGGAAAATGAAAAATGTGATTACCTGCCCTTACCATGCTTGGGCATTCAAGTTGGATGGGCAGTTGGCGCATGCAACCAATTGTGAAAACGTGAACAACTTTGAAGCGGATGCTATGTCATTAAGTTCTTTCCATGTGACTGAGCACGCAGGTTTTATCTATATAAACCTGACGGAAGGTGAACCTCAGCCAATTGAAGAGCAGCTACCTGGTTTAGCAGAAAAAATGGAAGAAGCGTGCGCGGTTATCAATGACCTGAAATTAGCAGCGCGCTTTGTTAGCCATACCCCAGCTAATTGGAAAACCATCGTTGATAACTACATTGAATGCTATCACTGCCCGACTAACCACGTTAGCTTTGCCAGTTCGGTGGATGTGAATGTGTATGAGCATTTGCTTAAAGATAATTGGACGGTACAAATCGGCAAAGCCAAGCCATCTGAATCTTCTTATCAGTTCGATGAGTCAGTATTAGACCCGCGCTTCTTTGGTTTTTGGATTTGGCCAAGCACCATGTTCAATATGCCTCCTGGCGGCGATTTTATGACGGTGATTTATGAATTCCCTGTGAATGCGGGTGAGACATTGCAGCATTACGATATCTATTTCCTGAATGAAGAACTGACTGAATATCAGAAAAATTTAGTGGAATGGTACCGCACGGTATTCCGCCCTGAAGATTTACGTTTGGTGGAAAGTGTACAAAAAGGTCTGCGTTCCCGTGGATATCGTGGTCAAGGGCGCATTATGGCTGATAGACAACGCAGTGGGATCAGTGAGCACGGTGTTGCTCATTTCCACAAAATTGTGGCTGGCGCTCATACGGAATAATCGCAAGGGATGGGAGATGTGACGATGAACAGGTTAAAACATGCCGCGCTATTTCGCCAAGCCTGCTATATCAATGGTCGCTGGGTGGAAACGGAGAAAACAATTCCCGTGACAAATCCTGCCTCTCAAACTGTGCTGGGCACCATTCCCAGCCTAACAGCAGCGCAGGTTGATGAAGCCATTGAACAAGCCCATGCCGCGATGGCGGGATGGAGCCAATTAACTGCGAAAGCGCGCTCAATTATTTTGCGCCGTTGGTTTGAGTTGATTGAGGCAAATATTGATGATCTTGGGTTGTTGATGACTCTTGAGCAAGGTAAGCCGCTGCATGAAGCAAAAGGCGAAATTCGTTATGCCGCCTCTTTTATTGAGTGGTTCGCAGAAGAAGGAAAACGTGTTTATGGGGAAACTATCCCACAAACCGTTGGAACTAATCGCCTTTCTACGATTAAGCAACCTATTGGCGTATGCAGTGCGATTACGCCATGGAATTTCCCTGCTGCGATGATCACACGCAAAGCGGCACCCGCACTTGCAGCAGGGTGCAGTATCATCATCAAGCCAGCTACAGAAACACCATTTACCGCATTGGCACTGGCTCAACTTGCCGATGAAGCGGGGATCCCTGCGGGTATTTTTAACGTGGTGACTGGAGAATCACGTTTTTTGGGGGAAAGGCTGACCAAACATGCGCTGATCAGTAAATTTTCTTTTACGGGTTCCACCCAAGTGGGGCGTGTATTAGCGGAGCAATGTGCATCGACTATCAAGAAAACATCGCTTGAATTAGGTGGAAACGCACCATTTATTGTTTTCGAGGATGCGGATATTGATAAAGCGGTCACTAGCGCCATTCAAGCCAAATTCCGTAATGGTGGGCAAACCTGTGTCTGCGTTAACCGTTTTTATCTTCATGATGTCATTTTTGATGAATTTGAACGAAAGTTTGTGGCACAAGTAGCCAAATTGAAAGTCGGTAATGGCGTGGATGCTGGTGTGGATATTGGACCGATGATCACCATTAAGGCAATTGATGGTATGAACCAATTACTTGAGGATGCTCTCGCTAAAGGCGCCCGTCGAGTGACATTAGGTTCTGAAATTGAGGAGCATGGCCACTTTATCAATCCGAAAGTGCTGGTGGATGTCGATGATTCAATGGATATCGTCCACGAAGAGATCTTTGGCCCTATTGCTACATTGATTCGATTTAGTGATGAAGATGAAGTTCTCAGCCGTGCCAATAACACCATTTATGGTTTAGCCGCTTATTTCTTTTCTCGGGATGTAAACCGTATTTACCGAGTGGCTGAAAAGCTGCAAAGCGGAATGGTTGGGATCAATACCGGTTTGATTTCAAATGAAGTGGCTCCGTTTGGTGGGGTTAAACAGTCGGGGTTAGGTAAAGAAGGTTCCCATTATGGTATCGATGATTATTTAAGCATCAAATATCTGTGCCTTGATATTGCGTAACGGAAAAAGGAACTGTGATGAGCCAACAAAAAATAGCGGTGAATGTTAGCCGAATTGAACAGGTCAGCCCAACCATTAAAATGTTCGAATTCGTGGCGCAAAAAGGACAACTTAGCCCGTTTAGCGCGGGGAGCCATGTCACGGTTCATATGGATGAGCAAATTGGGCTACAACGTGCTTATTCATTAATAAGTGACCCTCAGCAGTGCGATCGTTACTGTATCTCTGTTTTGCGTGACCAGAACTCGAAAGGGGGCTCTGTTTTCATGCACGATAACATTGCGCAGGGGGATGCACTCTATTTATCCCCTGCGCAAAATTTTTTCGCATTAGCGCAAGCGCAGAGCAGCAAACATATTTTGATCGCTGGAGGGATTGGGATCACACCATTTTTATCCTACTTGTATGAGCTTGAGCACTCAGGAATGGATTTTGAGCTTCATTACGGGTTCAGTGATAAAGCGACGGCGGCGTTTGTCGATGAATTACAGGAACGCATTGGCTCCCGTTTATACACTTATGATAAATCCCAAGCTCAACGGATGCCTGTCGCCACATTAATCCAATCCCAACCTAAAAATAGCCATGTGTATGTGTGCGGGCCTGAAAGATTGATTAATGACGTGATTGAACAGGGCAATCAGCACCTTGGTAGCGCACAAGTGCATTTTGAAAATTTTGGCGAAGTGGCGAGTGAGGGGGATTCTTTTGAAGTGCATTTTCAGCGTTCAGGATTCAGTTTACAGGTTGCGGAAGATCAATCCATTTTGCAGGTTATCGAAGCGGATAAGCGTATAAAGGTGGAGTGTATGTGCCGCAATGGCGTTTGTGGAACCTGTGAAACGGCAATTTTGGAAGGGGAAGCTGACCATCGTGATTTATATCTTGACGATGATGAGAAAGCGGAGCAAAAAACTATGATGCTGTGTGTTTCTCGGGCGAAGGGGAAGCGGCTGGTGTTAGATTTATGATGGTGAATGTGTAGATTGGTAGTGGAAAGCCCCAGTTTAATCACTGGGGTTTTTACTGATATTTACGAGGGTTTTAGTTCAAACATCAAGAAGGATTGATGCTCATCATTAAGATGATGATAGGCGGTGATCTGCTTGTCCTGAAACACAATTTGCCCACGACCTGTTTGGATAACATCGTCGAGCCACGTTTTATGATTAATGGCTAACTGATAGAGAAGGCGCTGTAAGGCTAAATAATCAATATCTGTTGATTGGCTTTTAAGATTGCTGGCGAGGATTTCTCCGGCTTTGTCGGTAAAGGTAACCAAATGTTGGAAGTGTGTCAGTAACACATCAAAGTAGCATTTGATTTTTCGTAGACGTAACTCATTGTTTTTTCGCTCAGTATTATCCAAGCTGATCCCAACTAATTTTGTGACTTTGCCGTTAGGTCCTTTAACGCCCGCGGCTCTGGATGTTATCCAGCGGTAGTCACCTTCCCAGTTGATTTTAAAATCCATTTCATGGGCACCGCCTTCTTTAATAATTTTGGAGTAACCATTGACCAGCTTATCTTTGGATGCCGGATCCATTAACGCCCAGAAATCTTCGTTGGTGGTGATTTTTATGCCATACACCGCTTCAACGTTATCGGAATAATTCAGTTCGCCAGTCAATAAATCCCATTCCCAAGTGACTATCTCCGCCGATTCTTGTAAATGTACTTCATTGATATTGCGTGTGCCGCCTACGCTGGACTGGGGATGTTGGGATTGCGTGTATTCACCATACTTGAGCCAAATCTTATCGACATCGAGTAAGTCTGCCAGCTTATTGAGGTTATCTTCGTCAATCATGCCGCCTTTTGTCCATTTATTGACGGCAGTACGGGAAACACCAAGCTGTTCCCCAACTTTTAACTGGCTCATTTTTTTCTGTTTTAATAGCTTGAGTAAGCGCTCTTTAAAAGTCTCTGGTTCGGTCATTAATGGGCATCCAATTGGTTATATTCATCCCCAAAGATGGGTGGTAAATGGGTGGCGAGATACTTTTCAAGATTTTCAATGAAAACTCTAAGACTAGCACTATTACGTAAACTACGTGAATAGACAGCAAAAACGTCAGCACCTTGATGCCATTGTGGTAGAACGCGCACTAATTTTCCTGACTGAAGTTCAGGAAGTACACTCCAAAGTGAACGTAATAAAATTCCTTCACCGCTGAGACACCACTGTTTGGCGACTTCACCGTTATTGACCATTAATTTACTATTCGGTGTGATGGTCATGCTTTCTTGTTGGTGCTCTAGTTTCCAGATTGCGGGAGCTTGATTGCGCTCTTTGATGGCAATGCACAAATGTTTCTGCTCTAGCTCTTGGGGCAAAGAAGGCTGTCCATATTTTTGAATATACGCAGGTGAGGCACAAAGTACTCGGCTATTGCGGGCTAACCGGCGTGCAATAAATTGATCCGAAATGGTGCCGCCAATGCAGATATCAAGATCGATGTTCTCACTGATGATATCGACAGATCGATCCGTTAACGTCAGATCAATACCTAAAAGAGGGTAATCAGCACGTAATGCCAGAATAAAGGGATTCAGATAGGTGCTACCAAAGCCTGTACTGCAACTGATACGCAGCTCTCCGCTGATCTCCTCGCGGCAAGCTTGTAATTCTCCCTGCATACGTTCCAATTCTTCCAGCAACCGCTCACTACTACGCAGAACAATTTTCCCTTCCGGGGTCAATTGAATGGCGCGAGCATTACGGAAAAACAGCGTTTGCCCTAAGTTTTCTTCCAGTAATTTAATGCGTTTCGATATATAGGCTGGAGATACCAATAGTTGCTCTGCCGCTTGAGAGAAGCTCATCAATCGGGCGGCGGTGACAAATACACGGATATCTTCAAGCAAAGGTAGCTTGTTCATAGTTTGTAAACCTAGGGATTACAGTTCATGCCTATACTTTATCACAGCAAGCCATAAACTGGAGGACATGCATAGATAATAATAAGGGCGTTGAAAATGGCACAATTCAATATAGCAGTCATTCCGGGTGATGGAATTGGAACGGAAGTGATCCCTGAAGGATTACGTGTTTTAGAGGCAGCGGCGCAGAAGCATGGTGTAAAACTTAACTTTACACACTTTGATTGGTCGTGTGAAACCTATCATCGTACAGGACGCATGATGCCGGAAGATGGCTTAGAGCAACTGAAAAAATTTGATGCTATTTTCCTTGGTGCCGTTGGGTTTCCGGGGGTTCCTGACCACATTTCCTTATGGGGCTTATTACTACCAATCCGCCGTGCGTTTAATCAATATGTGAATCTGCGCCCAGTTCGTTTATTTGAGGGGATTAAATGCCCATTAGCGGATAAAAAACCAGGGGATATTGATTTTTATGTAGTGCGTGAAAACGTAGAGGGCGAATATTCTGCAATTGGCGGGATTCAGTATGAAGGGACGGAAGATGAAATGGTGTCCCAGCAAAGTATTTTTACCCGCAAAGGGACTGACCGAATTTTAAAATATGCTTTCGAACTTGCCCGTTCTCGGTATAAAAAACATTTAAGTTCAGCCACGAAATCCAATGGATTATTCCACTCCATGCCGTATTGGGATAGCCGTGTGGCTGAAATGGCAAAACAGTATCCAGATGTGAAAGTCGATCAATTCCACATTGATATTTTTGCGGCTAACTTAGTGAGAATGCCGGAATTTTATGATGTGATTGTGGGATCAAACTTATTTGGGGATATTTTGTCGGATCTTGGTCCTGCGTGTACGGGGACGATTGCCATTGCACCGTCAGCGAATATCAACCCTGAAAAACAGTTTCCATCGATGTTTGAACCGGTACACGGTTCTGCGCCAGATATTGCTGGGAAAAATATTGCCAACCCAATTGGGACTATCTGGGCGGCAGCGATGATGATGCAGCATCTCGGTTGTCAAGAAATGCACGATACGATCATGTCAGCGGTTGAAACGGCGATTCGTGAACGTCGTCACTTGACTCGCGATATGGGAGGAAATTCCAGCACACAAGAATTAGGACTAGAAATTGCTCAGTTAGTGGCAGCGTCGATGTAAATTTATTGGGCTCCATCCAGTGGGTGGAGCACCTAACATCTCAGGCTCTGATTGTTTATAACCCCAAGATCTGCGAAAATAACCGCCAATTACGATTAACAATACGGATTTGCTGCGCTTAGAGCCACCTCGAGCCTCTTCCTGATGCCCATACAAATCTGGATATAGACGAAAAGAACGGTTAAATGACAGATCAGAATTTTCTCCATGAAGTTAGCACCCGTAGAACGTTTGCTATCATTTCTCACCCTGATGCCGCCCAGCCTTTCAACGCTTAAAATCACCTTTCATTGCACACCACAATCACATCTCTACGCACTGAATTTAAAGGCTTTTTGTCTTTTTCTCGTTTCTTTGCTTTTCAATGATGTTCAAGCGTAACCTCGGAAAGTGTGTACAAACTTGAGTACAAATTCCGTTTTAGAGGCCTTTGGCGAAAATTCCATGACACAAATCTGGCTTTAGGCCTTGTGGTTACTGGGTTTGATGAAGAAAGTACCTCCTGCTTTTGGTACTTTGGTTTCGACATTACAAAAGCGGAACAAATGCGATCATCTCTAGTTTTTTGTTTATAAACTTATGAATTTAAAGGGTTCGTCATTGTGGATTTTGGTGTGTCATCGTTGCGAGTGTACAAACAGTGTGTACAAATTTTTCTCGTTAGGCGTGTTGATTGCTATTCATGACACAAACCGCCTTGTAGCCCTTGTTATTCATAGGTTTGAGCTGAAAAGTACCTAATAGCAACATTTGGGTTTTGATAAGGCTGATCTTCTGAATAAATCATGCATCTTTCTAACCATCAACTAGTGATGAATCAGGCGATGATAGCTTTACATTGATTTTCAGGAGAATGCAGATGACAGCAATAGCGCACCAGGTAACCCCTTTTCTAACGTCTTATGAAGTGATGGCTCGTTACCACATTAGCTATACGACGCTCTGGCGAAGAATAAAAGATGGCAGCTTGCCGCAACCTCGTATCAACCGAAATACGCGAAACAAACTCTGGCACATTGAAGACTTGGAAGAGTATGAGAAGAAAGAGGACTGAGCCTCTTTCTTTTATTTTCCGAAACGCCAGTTGAATGGAAAGCCTGTCGGCTCGATGATGGTTTCTAGTTGTTGATACCAAACGTCGTAAGCATGACGCATTTCATCCAGGTACTGATATTGGTTGTAGATAGCATCCAACCCTTTTTTGCTGTGGCCAATCATCAACTCGGCAACTTCTTGCGTCGTGATGGCAGACATTCGCGTTCGCATCGTTCTGCGAAGATCATGCATAGACCAGTGTTCCATCTCAATACCAAGCGACCTGCGAGCCCAGATTTTCACATTGTTAGGAATAGTGGTATCAAAGCCGTTTGTGGCAAGCTCTTCTTGTCCGTTCGCGGGAAACAAGTAAGTTGATTTGCTCATCTGCATAGCCAGTTCAATCAGCTCGATAGCTGGTTTAATTAATGGCCGCATGATCGGCGCTCCAATTTTCTCACCTTGTTTGCGGATCTCTATGGGCACTGTCCACATTGCAGATTGCAAGTCAAAGTGATGCTTTTCAGCTTGAATGAGTTCGCCCTTGCGCCCCCCCAATAAGAGAAGCAGTTTTATGTAGATGCGATTCTTCTCAGTGATTTTTGACTCATGCAAATAGCGCCAAAGTATCCTGATCTCGTTGTCATTTAGCACCCGAGTTCGTTTGCCTTTCTTTCCGCCAACCTTCTTTGCTGTGATCCCTGCGGCAGCGTTAATTTCCAAAATTTGTTCATCAATCAGCCAGTCATAGAACTTATGCAGTACAGACACTAGGCGTTCTGTGTTTGAAGGGGACGACTCCGAAACCTCACGAAGACAGTTTCGCAAGGACAATTCATTGATGTCAGTTAATGGGTACTTGCCAAGTCGGGGCAGCAAATATATTTCACTGCTGCGTTTTTGGTAGTGCCACGTTTTCTCCTTTAACCCTTGCTTACCGGCAGAGTCTATCCAGTCTCGAAAAATCGATTCGAAGCTTTGGTTAGCAGAATACTTAGCCCGTTCCTGCTGTAGGTAGAGCTTGGGGTTTCGGCCCTGATCAAGTACTGCCCTTAACCTATCCAGCTCATTCCTGGCTTCAGCAAGCTTCATAAGTGGGTAAGTACCAATGTCTACCCGCTGTTGCTTGCCATCGAAACGATAACGAAACTGAAAAACAATTTTGCCCTTGGGCGATACCCGAGCACTTAGCCCATCTCGGTCGGCTTTTACTACGGTTTCTTTTGCTTCTTTATTTAACCTGGCATCGAGCCAGCTAACTGATAACGCCATGTTATAAGCCCAGCCCTAGTTTGGATTTTAATGATTGTTTACGTGATTCTGCTTTGGGTTCTGGCGCTGTACTCATAGAAGTCACTTCATCATTTGGTGCATGGCCATCCACCGGTGCAGATGTCGTGGATAGATTGGGTTGGCTCATGTGAATTAACCCAAAGGTGGCCAGCATCCGCAGACGCTCAGCGCGTTCCCGTGGTGGCGTCTTTTCCAATTCTTTGAGTAGTTCTGGGTGGCTCCCTGGGGGAATGTTGACGACGACTCTCATGATCACGCCCCATAAAACCAGAAGCCTCGGACGTTCGCCAAAACAGACTGTTCCGGCACGATAATCTTGCTTCGTGAAAAAATCTCCTTGGCCGCTTCCTTATAAGCCAAGGCTCCACCTCCGGCGATCAATACCAAGTCCGCATTAATGCTTTCGTCACGCATGGATTGGCGCATGGCTGTAAGAGCAACAGGCGCTACCTTTTTCATGGCGGCATTCAGATAAGGTGAAATATCGACTTTTTCACCAAATAGCAGCACCTGTAAGTCGCCGGTTCTCATGGCTTTTTCAAGTCGATCCATACCCACTTTGGCACCATGATCTTCCGAAATCAGCTTATCAATGGTTTCCAGTAGCACGGACATTGCCTGAAGACTGGTTCCTGATGAGCTGTAGCGAATTTCTCCGGCCTCAAGGGCAACCCAGTCAACAGAAAAGAAGCCTGGATCGATGACGACGACGCGACCTTCTTCAATCAAGCCCAAATCACCACCTGTTTGAACCAGATCCATATAGGCACCGGCAGGCTGTGGCAGCACTTTGACGTCATGAACGGTGATGCTGCGCTTAGGCGTCACTTGATGGACACCTTTTAAACGCTGCACAAGGTCAGACTTACGTTGTGGTTCATGAAACTGTGAAACCGGTAATCCAGTGACAACCAAATCGATGGATTCCGTTTCAGCCATTAACAAGGCGGCATGAAAAAGTGCCTTATAGGTTTTTGTGGTGGGATATTCCGGGTGAAGCTCTCGTTCCCAGCCTTGAAGGCGTCCAGCAGGAACACCAGCGGCCCAACGCTCATTATCGACTGACACATACAAACAAGTTTCATCATCGCCTCCACCGATACGCTCTGGCATACGATCCGCAGGACCGGCACCCGCAGGCAGAATAATGGTTTTCGGTTCACTGCCTGATTGGCCAATTGCCAGCTTCAGGTTTGAGTAACCGATATCTACGCCTAGTACAAACATACTTATCTCCTGTGCACTCAAAGTGCTCTAACGGTTTTCAATCAACCGCACTGGCCACGCTTGGGCATTTCCAAGTGCTCTGGCGGTTCACTCAAATGTCATTATCAGGATTCGGTGCACTGGCGGTGGGCAGAAAGGTGACAAATCCTTTCATCTATCTGCCTATTGCATTTTCGCAAAAGTATGATAATAGGCTCTGTTTGGCGGCGGATGACCTAGTCAAAAAAATCGAGACGCCAAACGTCGTTTGCATTCTGGCCTGAACTCGCCAAATGGTTTGTATCTTCATGACGATACGTCGTTTTAGGCGTTTTTAAGTGAAATCGGGCTGTATCCCTTGTCAGGTATGGGATTGCGCGAGTTGATTTATATCGAGACGCCAAACAGTGATTGTTACGGCAGTTTTACGTTTGGCGTTTCGATCCAAAAGCCAAACGGATAGTGGTTTTGGCTTTTGGGGTTAATTGGATGGGGAAATTGGTTTGGTAGAAATCGTCAATGAACAATGGAAAGCAGAAGTATCAGATTTACTTCAGCAAGAAACGGACAGGCTAAAAGCACTGGCACGAGCTGAAGTTGATGACTTTTGGGTTACCCATTACAAGGTTCGCGAAAATGCGCCCTTTAAAGACTGGGGGCTGCTTGGTGTCCGTATTAGAGACTTTAAGTATGGCTTTGGCATTGAGTGGTACATCAACAGCTTTCACGGTCAACGAGGTAAGCGCGTAGTCTTTAGTAAAGGACTGCGTATCTCAAAGACGAAGCTGAGATACTCATTTTTGGACTGCCAAGGTTTGGCCAAAGAATGGGAGTTAGCGCTGGCCATGGAGAAAGAAGATTTCTTCAGTGATATTCGACGCCAGGTTGATAAGCTCAACATGCTACGTCGCAGAGTGAATGCCTATTGAATCACCGGGTCTACTTAACTCGTGGTAATTGGTCCCAGCGTGTTGTATAGGCGGGAGACAAATGCTCTCGCTTCATCGACCAATCTTTCTTCGTACCTTGTCCAGCAAAGAAAACCTTTCCGGCACCGCTTTGGTTAATGGTGTCCAATACAGACATTAACTGCTGGCTATTAGAGCGGGTCGATACGTCATCGAATAGTCCTGGTTGAAACATGCCTGGATCGTAAAAGTCAGACAGCATGACACCCGCTTTGGCATAACGAAAACCATCCTTCCATATCCGCTTGAGTAAGTGATTGGCCAGCTCGATAAAATCTCGTGTATCGCAACTGGGGATCAGCAACTCGCCCGATGCGGAGTTGCTGTATTGCGGCTCATTGTCCTTAAAGGGGCTGGTACGTATGAACACGGTAAGCACTTTGGCTTGCTGCTGTTCTTTGCGAAGCTTCTCAGTGGCGCGGGTTGCGTATTCGCAGACGGCTTCACGTAACAATTCAAATTGCGTTACTTTTGCGCCAAATGAACGGCTACAGACGATTTGTTTCTTAGTTGGCGGGATCTCTTCAAGTTCAATGCACGACTCACCATTGAGCTCTCTGACGGTTCTTTCTAAAACCACCGAGAACTGGTCTCTGATGGCTCTAGGAGAGGCATTGGCTAGGTCTAGGGCTGTGGTGATACCCAACGCATTTAAACGCTTAGAAAGCCGTCTACCAACGCCCCAAACATCATCAACCGGGACTAATGCGAGCAATCGACGTTGTCGATCTGGATTGGTCAGGTCTACAACCCCCTGAGTGGCTGGATACTTTTTGGCGGCATGGTTAGCCAGCTTGGCGAGTGTTTTAGTCGGTGCCATGCCTACACAGACGGTGATCCCAATCCAGTGGCCTATGCGCTCTCGCACTTGTTGTCCGAACTCGACAAGGGATATGGCAGACTCTATACCGGTTAAATCCAAAAACGCTTCGTCAATGGAGTAAACCTCTACTAGTGGTGCCATCTCTTCCAAAGTGCGCATCACTCGACTGCTCAAATCTGCGTACAGCGCGTAATTGGACGAGAATGCCAAAATACCATGACGCTGCATTTCAGCTTTGATTTGAAAGACGGGTACGCCCATTTTAATACCGAGTAACTTAGCTTCACGCGACCGTGCAACCACGCAGCCGTCATTGTTGGACAGCACCACAACCGGCGTATCTTTTAAATCAGGACGAAACAGCTTCTCACAACTGGCGTAAAAATTGTTGCAGTCCACCAAGGCAAATACAGGCATGGGATAGTCACGACTTGCGGCGCATGTTTCGCACCACATTGGTGACCACACCAAATATCTCTAACTCTGTCCCTTCAGGAATATGAATGGGCTCATACGCCGGGTTTCTTGGGATCAGCATGACGCACGGTCTTAGTTGAAGCTCCTTTACCGTGAGTTCACCATGGATTCCCGCGATGACAATGTCACCGTGTTCTGCTTGGACAGAGCGATCAACCACCAGAATATCATCTGGGTGAATCCCGGCATCAATCATTGAATCACCTTCAACACGCACAAAGAACGTTGCAGCCGGTCGCTTGATGCACAGCTCGTTAAGGTCGAGCGTTTGCTCAATATAATCCTGCGCTGGTGAGGGAAAACCAGCAGAAACACGTTCCATGAACAATGGGATACGAAGGCGCTTGGCTTTGATGAAGGCAAGTGCGCCGCTACGGCCTATCAGCGAGACACTCATGACGAACCTCGAAAAATCATAATTGATACTGTTTGTTTATACAGTATCTAATGCTATGCTGATTTCTACAAGTAAAATTGTAGGTAAAACTGTAGTTGTTCGAGTAAGACGTTGTGTTGTCGGTGATTTATTTTTTGTGTTGAAAAGCTTGATGTGGGGGATCGCTCGCCCTCGTCAAAGCCTGCAAGGCTTGGACAATACTGCTTCTGCCTACTGCTCTTGTTTCTGTTACTGATCCTGTTACTGCTACTGCTACTGGTTAACGCATGGGTCAAGTAACCGTCAGACAAGGCTTGTTGAACCCTTTGCAAAGGGTTTAAAAACAGTTAGTAAAATTCTGCTTCGTATTGAATTTACTGGCTTAAAGCGAAGTCAGGAGCATCATTAAAATGCTCAGTCGAACTCAGTTAAAGCCTTTTGCAACCGTTTGAAAAGGGATTGGCTAAGCCATACGTAAAGGGTATCGGTAAGGGTTACCTAAACGGTTTAGCTAAGGCTTTCTGAAAGGCTTAGCCAAAGCCTTCATACATGGGTTCAACCAATAGAAAGATTAAAAAAACGCAGAGGTATTCAAGGTGCATTTTGAAAAACCTGTGGCACAGTGAAATAACCTAAAGCGAACAATAGAATTGAAGAGGAACCATCAATGACAAGAGCCCCTGCGCCATTTCCGCTAGAGCGCCTGGCGGATATCCCAGAAAGGCCAGAAGATTTTAGATTGCTGGAGCGTATTCCATTAACGCGTGAGCCGCAGTCCTGGCCACTTGAACTATCTCCCATGGTCGGTGATGAACAGCCAATGGTGCTGCTCGATACTGAGACAACCGGACTGTCTGCCGATGACGAGTCCATTATTGAGCTTGGTATGGTTAAGGTGCTTTACAGCCCCTCTGCTCAGCGGATTGTGTCGATTGTTGATGTGATCAGCTTGTATGAAGATCCCGGCAAGCCAATCCCCGAGCTGATTACCGAGCTAACCGGTATTACCGATGAGATGGTGCAAGGCCAGCGCATTGATGATGCTCTGGTAGCGAGTTGGTTATCCGATGATCCGCTGGTGGTTGCACACAATGCGCAGTTTGATCGTCCTTTCTTTGAAAAGCGATTTGCCGCATTAGGCCATCTATCTTGGGCCTGTTCAGCTAGCGGCATAGATTGGAAAGCACTGGGCTTTGAAAGTCGGAAACTTGAGTACCTGCTGCTTCGCTTAGGTTGGTTCTATGAAGGACACCGAGCTGCAACCGATTGTTTGGCGATGGCCTGGTTGTTTCATTTGTTGCCCGAGTCCGTTGCAAACTTGTTGTCTGAAGCAAACAGGCGAACAGTGTTAGTTCGTGCGTTTGGTGCGCCATTTGACGTAAAGGACTATTTAAAAGAGCGTGGTTACCGCTGGCATGACGGTGTTAAAGGTGCCAACAAACATTGGTGGCGCGAAATCAGCGAAGACGAGTTGCCGCAGGAACAAACTTACCTGGATGATTTGTATCATCGTGGTTCAGAACATGCCCACTATGACTACAAAGATGCTCGCAATCGATTTAAAGCCTTGTCATAGCCCCTTGCATATTTGAAAACCTCTGGAAAATGGAAAGTGAACTCATGGTTTAACCAATAAGAGGAATCTTTCCATGTACCAAGACACCTACATTGAATACTGGGGCGAAATCTTCGTCTCTGCCCGCATCATTGAATTTGGCATCACGTTCGAGCGCTTTCTTAAAGATCCATGGAAGCATTTGATGTCCTGTGGCCAAGAGTCTGCCCCAGACGCGATTGCTGAAGGGATGCTGCCATTGCTACCAGCCCAGGCAGAAGTTGCTAGACGTGTTCGAGAGAATGAATTGCGTCAGTTGGCATTCCAGCGTGAGCTTCTATCAAGGCCAGAAAAGAAACATTCGAACAATGTCAAGCCAATTTTTATAGCCAACAAGACGACTTGTTGATACTATGAGACCTAATGAAAAAAAGTAGGTTGCTTGATGGCATTCAATCGATGGCTTCCTAGTTTTAAATGATTAGGGCTTGTCCCAGATGGATTGAGAGGCTGACAGTGCAAGACAACACTGGACTTGAAGAGCTTAGCCAAGCACAGAGAGAACGACTCGCTCATATTGATTTCACTTTGTTATTTAAAGGTGAAGCTGGGCGTAGTTATTTAACCGAGCGCTTTAGCGTAGCGCCGTCTGTGGCAACACAAGATTTTGCGCGGTACAAAGAGTTGGCTCCTAACAACGTTATGTATGACGAAAAGCGCAGAGTGCACTTGAAGACGAGCGCATTCCAGCCGTTGTTTGATTATGACGTTGTTCGAACTCTTGCGACGATAAGCCAAGGGTTCGGTGATGGCTTTCTTGGCAAGGTCAGGCCACCTATGGCTTGTGAAGCACCATTTCATCTCAATAAGCCGAAATTGGAAGTGGTAGCGGCTATTAGTGAAGCCATACATAAGCGCGCTGTGATTAATATTGAGTACACCTCATTGTCGAGTGGTCATGGGAGCAGGCAAATAGTTCCTCATACCTTGATTGACAATGGCTTGAGATGGCATGTCCGAGCATTCGATAGAAAGCATAGAGAATTTAGGGATTTTGTTTTAACCAGAATAAGTGAAGTTGAGTTGTTAGAGGATGAGGTTAACGACGAAGTTGAGACTCTTCAGTGGGATAAGCAATGGAACCGAATCGTTGAACTAGAGCTGATACCTCATCCAAAACTAGCACATCCAGAAGCTGTATCGATGGACTACGCAATGGAAAACAATAGGTTGCGTGTAGAGATAAGAGCTGCGTTCGCTGGATATTTACTGCGTTTATGGAATATCGATTGTTCAAAGAATAGTAAGAGCAATGGGCGAGAGTTCCAATTAGCACTTAAAAATCCAGAAGCACTATACGGCGTTGACAATACTGCACTTGCTCCTGGATATAGCGAATCGTGAGATGAATTTATGAATATAAAAGAATATTTAGGCGATCTTATCGGAGGCAGTTTATTGATAACTGAATCTAGAATAATCGCAGAATCGCTACTGAAAAAACTTCCAGAAGATGAGTGGAAGTCGCTGATCGTTGAGCAAAATGTTCTTCAGAAAAAATCCGGTCAGACTGCTATTCGTTATGCCAGAACAATCCGTTGGCGTATTGAAGGCCTGGGTGATGAGTTTATGACTGATCTTTTAGCCGCGAGTGAACGCGCCTATGTCCAAATGCTGATGATGTCATTACTCATTCATTCTCCGGTTGTCGCTGATTTTATGAGACTTACCTTAGCCGAGGCTCGTCGCACCTATAAACCCTCTTTAACCGCTGATGCATGGTCTGAGTTTTATGACACGAGAGTGCGGGCATATGCCGAACTTGGCGGTTTTTCTGACTCAACTGTCAAAAAAATGGGTAACAACGCAATTAAGGCATTGGTTGATAGTGGCTACTTGAGTGATAGCAGGACAAAGAAAATACAACCTGTTTACCTAATGCCAGAAGTTAAAGATTGGTTAGTTCGTCTGGGCCGGGAAGATTTGATTGATGTAATGGAGTGCACAATATGAAGGCTCTTCAGACCAGGCTTGATCTGATATTGGAACGAATTGAAAGCCCTAAGTTTTTGAAAAACGATGGCTTGGGCAATGAAATTGGATTTTGGGTATTTGACTATCCAGCCAAGTATGAACTGCTTGTACGAGAGCACCTTAAGCACGTTGACGAAAAACTCAACAAGCGTGGTTACCGCTTTGTCCATCTCAATATTTTTGAAGTCTTGATAGATATGCTTGAGGAGCGAGGCCTTTTCGACCGAGCTTGCCAGCGTGAACTGCAAGTCGGTGTTGATGGCCTTCGAAAAACACTAGCCGGGCCTCTGAGCCAAGAGAAAGTGGCAAGGTATATCGCGGACAAATATAAGCCATCAGAACTTGAGTTTGTGTTGCTGTCAGGCTTAGGCAGTGCGTGGCCTCTTGTTCGAGGGCATGAGTTACTTAGTGCTCTGCAAGACGTTATGGGTAGCACGCCATTAGTGCTTTTCTATCCGGGTGAATATAGCGGAAGGGATTTGCATCCTTTCGGCATGATCGAATCTAAAAACTACTATCGCGCCTTCAAGCTTGTGCCTGAAGACGGTAAAAAAAATTAAGAGCAGGGAGCCTCCCGAATGAAAATTGAACAGATTTTTTCCAAGAAGTTGACGCGTGACATTAATGGCGTTGTTAAAGCGGAACAAAAAGACAATGACAGTGTGTATGTCGAGCTTGATGAGTATGTTGTAACCCGAGAGCTAGATCGTCACTTTCGAGCATTCTTTGAAGCTTATGTACCATCTGTTGCGAAAAGCCACGGTGATATGTCAGGTAAAATTGGCGTATGGATTTCTGGCTTCTTTGGCTCGGGTAAATCGCACTTCCTGAAAATTTTATCTTATTTGCTTGAGAATAAATCTGTTGAAAAAGATGGCCAAGGCCGACAAGCGTTTGAGTTTTTCAAAGACAAAATCAACGACGCCATGCTGTTGGCGGACATCCAAAACGCTGTTACCAAAGACACTGATGTTATTCTTTTTAACATCGATTCGCGAGCCAATACGGACGACCGAGAAAATGCCATTCTTAAGGTTTTCCTCAAAGTATTTAATGAACGTGTAGGATACTGCGCTGACTTTCCTCACATTGCCCACTTAGAACGCGAACTTGATAAACGTAATCAATACGCATCTTTCAAGGATAAATTTGCTGAGTTGACCCAATCAACTTGGGAAAAGGAGCGTGACGCCTATGACTTCTATCGAGACGAACTTTCAGAAGCTCTCGCTCATGCCAGTGAGCAATCATTAGAGTCTGCAAAAGCTTGGGTTGAGCAGGTTGAAAACAATTTCCCGCTAGATATCCGAAACTTCTGTAAGTGGGTTAATGAATACTTAGATCGAACTGGGGATCGTAACCTTCTTTTCTTAGTCGATGAAGTCGGTCAGTTTATCGGTAAGAACACACAAATGATGTTGAAGCTTCAGACCATTACTGAAGATCTTGGCACATATTGTGGTGGCAGAGCTTGGGTCGTTGTTACCTCTCAGGCAGACATTGATGCTGCCATTGGTGGTATGGATAAGCGCGATGGCGAGGACTTCTCTAAAATTCAAGGGCGTTTTAGTACCCGCTTACAGCTGTCGAGCTCGAATACCTCGGAAGTTATTCAAAAGCGTTTGTTGTCCAAAACGGAAGAAGCTCGTACACACCTCATCGATGTCTTTGCAGAAAAGGGCGACATTCTTCGTAACCAGCTGACATTTGATAAAACGACAACCGCTTCTCTAAAAGGTTACACCGACGCTCCGTCTTTCGTGGACAACTATCCGTTTGTGCCTTACCACTACACGTTGGTTCAAAAAGTGTTTGAGTCAATTCGAACAAAAGGCGCGACGGGTAAGCACTTAGCTATGGGTGAGCGTTCATTACTTGATGCCTTCCAATCAGCTGCAAAACAGATGAAGGACTCTGGCCTTGATGTGTTAATCCCGTTTTACAGTTTCTATGCACCGATTGAAAGCTTTTTGGAGCCAGCTGTTAAGCGAACGATTGACCAAGCCTGTGAGTTGGATTCCTTAACAGAATTCGATGGCAAGATCCTAAAAACTCTTTTCTTGATCCGTTATGTGGACGTTGTCAAAAGCACACTAGACAACCTTGTAACGCTGTCAATTGATCGAATCGATGCAGATAAAATTGCGCTGCGTAAACAAATTGAAGAGAGCTTGAATCGTCTTGAACGCCAATTGCTGATTGCCCGTAATGGTGATGAATTTATCTTCCTGACCAACGAAGAAAAAGAGATCGAAAACGAGATCCGCCACACTGACGTTGAAATGTCAGAGGTCTCTAACAAGCTTTCAGCAATCGTATTTGACGGTATTTTGAAAGGTAATCGTGCCTATCGTTACCCGATTAATAAGCAAGACTTTGCGGTGAGCCGTTTTTGCAATGGTCATCCAAAAGATGGCACCACGCTGGAAGACCTAGTCATTAAAGTCATTTCACCTTTGGATTCGCACTTTGAAAATTACTCCCACGATCAAGCGTGCATCAATCATACGCTTGAGGCTGATGGGTGCGTGCTCGTCAAGCTGGGCGAACATAAGCGTCTTTGGGATGACCTGACAACCTTTATTAAAACTGACCGATTCTTAAAACAAAATTCAGGACAGCGACCAGAGCAAGAACACCTTCTCCGCGAAAAGCAGATGGAAAATATTGAGCGTGAAAAACGCTTAAGAACGGATTTTGAAGCTTTGTTTGCAGAGGCTGACGTTTACGCTATCGGCACAAAACTACCGAAGAAATCAGCAACGCCAAGTGCCATCGTCGAAGAGGCATACAAATACGTTATCGAAAACACCTTCGCTAAATTGAATATGCTCAAGGCAACGCCTGGTGAGGTTTTGCGTGAGCTACAGGCCGTTCTTGTTGCTGATGATATTGCTCAGATTGGACTGGATCTTCAAGCGGATGAATGTAACCCAGAAGCTACGCGTGAGGTTGAGCAGTACGTAACGCTAAAAGTCGAGCGTAATGAGCCTGTTTACTTACGTGACATCGTTGCCCGCTTCGGCAAGCGCCCATATGGCTGGCCAGACAATGAAATCTTATTGCTCACTGCAAGGCTGGGCTTGGCTGGAAAGGTATCTTTTAGTACCCAAGGCACAGATCTGGCGTTGAAAAAAGCTTACGAGCCGTTTACCAGTGTGCGTAAACGCGGCGAGATCCGTGTACATAAAATCAGGCAACATGACGAGCGCCAAATTAAAAAGGCTGCTGGTCTTGTTAAAGAGATCTTTTCAAAAACCTTTACCGGCTCTGGTGAAAAGGAGCTCTACGAATTAGTGCGCGATGAATTACTGGCTTGGAATGAAGAGCTTAAATCATTCAGAACCAAGTCACAGACAGGCCATTTCCCAGGTAAATCTCAAATTGACGATGGTCTTGCATTGGTCGCGGGTATTCTTGAGCAAACTTCAAGCTTCGCCCTTATCGCCCGATTCTTAGAAGACGCTGATGCCCTTGAAGAGTTTGCTGAGGACTTTGAGGATCTTGATGACTTCTACAATAGCCAATTTCAAACTTGGCAAGCCCTTGCTGGCGCATTGAACGAGAAGTTTAAGGCCAATAGACCCGCGTTAGAAAAAGACAGTGAAGCATTAAAAGCGCTCACTGAATTAGAACGCATTTACAATATGCCCTCACCGTATGAGCAGCTGCGCCACATTAATCCGCTTATCGAGCAGGTGGCAAAAGTTAACTCAACATTGGTTGAAGAAAAACGCACTCATGCCTTAGAGCGTGTTGATCTGCGCATCGGACGTGTAAAAGAAGCGCTAGCTGAAGCTCATGCACCGTCTGAACTACAGAACCAAGCACTGCGCCCGTTACAAATGTGCCGACAGCGCATTGAAGCAACCTCTTCAATACCACAAGTTATCAGTGAGCAAACTGAAGCGGAAGGTTACGAGGACGAAGCTTATGAGTTGCTGAATGGCTTTATCGAAGATCAACGCACAAAAGCTGAAGCTGAGCAAAGACGTCGTGAACTCGAACAGAAGAAACGCGAAGAAGAAGCAGCGAAAGCCGGTAAGGCAGCTCCAGCACCTGAGCCAGTCCCTGAACCAGTGCAGCCACAGCCGGTTGCAAAACGTACTGTAACGATTAACCCAACTGATGCCATGGCAAAGTCAGTAACAACCGGATTCATTGAAAGTGAAGCCGAAGTTGATGCCTATCTTGCCGCTTTAAGAGAACAGCTGATTGCTGCTGTCAAAGCTGGCGACCGAGTGAGAATTAAGTAAGAGGCAACGGATAGCTATGTATCAAGCGGGTGGAACAATAAGATCATTACTCGACAAGGTTGCTGAGCAGGAATACCTGTTACCGGCCATCCAGCGAGAGTTTGTATGGCGACCAGAACAGATCTGTCGTCTATTTGATAGCCTGTTGCAAGGTTACCCGTTTGGGACCTTTCTATTCTGGAAGATAAAACCAGAGAACCGGGATAGCTATCAGTTTTATCAGTTCATGCAGCATTACCATGAGCGAGATAACTACCATTGTGAAAATGTCACTCAGTTACCAGAGCGCGAGTTCATTGCCGTCCTAGATGGACAGCAGCGGATTACTGCTTTGAATATCGGCTTACGCGGCTCATTTGCGTGGAAGCTGACAGGTAAATGGTGGAGTAATGATGACGCCTTCCCTGTGCGCAGGCTTCACTTAAATCTGTTAAGCCAGCCCGACTTAGAAACTGGGTCGATGTATGACTTTGAGTTCCTAACCGACGATAAAGCCTCTCTGGATGCATCTGAACGGTACTGGTTCCGTGTAGGCCGGATTATGGAAGAGGAAGAGGATGCACTTATCGATGAAGTTGCTGATGATGACAGGTTGAGTTCGGAGCAACGCAAAGAGGCTCGCTCAACTCTTCGTCACTTGTATCGAACCATCCATGACAAAGACAAGATTTCGTTTTACGAAGAAAGTGATCAGAGCCTAGAACGTGTTCTGAATATATTTATCCGCATGAATAGCGGCGGTACTACCTTGTCCTATTCAGACTTACTACTTTCAATAGCAGTAGCCCAGTGGAGCTCGTTAGATGCCCGTGAAGAAATTCATGCATTAGTAGATGAGATGAACCGTGTTGGTGATGGATTCAACGTATCAAAGGATCTCGTGTTAAAAGCAGGCTTAATGCTCTCTGACATCGGTAGCGTGGGCTTTAAGGTTGAGAACTTTAACAAGGAAAACATGGCGATTCTGGAAAAGAACTGGACGCCAATTCGTGATGCGTTATTGCTCTCAATGCAGTTGCTTGCAAGTTTTGGTTTTAATGCACAAAACCTCAGAGCAACAAGTGCCATCCTCCCGTTGGCGTATTACCTGCACCACCGTAAATTAACAGCAAGCTACCTTTCTAGGGTTGAATATGCGGTCGATAGAGAATGCATCAGAAACTGGCTCATTAGGTCGTTGTTGAAAGCGTCAGGCATCTGGGGAAGTGGTTTGGATACCCTGCTTACTATGCTTCGCTCAGACATCAAACAATCGGGTGATACGAGTTTCCCGCTAGCTAAAATTGAAGCGACCATGCAGCAACGTGGAAAATCGTTGCGCTTTGACCCAGAGGAAATTAGTGAACTAGCCCAGTTGGATTATGGTAATCCGCGTACCTTTGCCTTGTTGACATTGTTGTTCCCTGGATTCGATTTTTCACGACACTTTCATGTGGACCACATTTACCCCAAAGGTTTGTTTACACGTAACAAGCTTGCAAAAGTTGGTGTCCCAGCAGAACAGCTAAATGAACTCATCGAGGCATCTAACAAGCTGCCAAACCTTCAACTGTTGGAAGGGACAATCAACAACCAGAAGCGGCAAAAAATGCCCCATGAATGGTATGCGCAGCAGTGGCCTGATGTGAATGCAAGACAAGCACATCTGCAATCGCAAGCCATAACATCATTACCTGAACAACTAAACCAGTTTATGGACTTTTACCGCGAGCGTCAGGAAACACTGCTTGCCCGCATTAGAACTGCATTACAACCCGCAAGCAGCGTAGAGACAGAATAAGAGGCGCAAGAACATATGAATACGAACAACATTAAAAAATACGCACCAAAAGCGCGCCGCGAATTTATGGATGCGGTAGCTAAACGATTAAATACCTTTGGTATCACCGCGAATAAAAAGGGCGAGCTACAAATTGCAGAAGCGAATCTACAAGGTTCTGTGCTTCAAATCGCCGGTAACAGTTTTGACGGTAAACTGGCCGAGCCCAGAAAACGCATAGTGGCCAGAAGCCAGAAACTTGGATATGCACAACTTATTGAACAAGTAGCTTACACCTGGTTCAACCGTCTGTGTGCCATTCGCTATATGGAAATCCATGACTATCTAGGTCACGGTTTTCGTGTTTTGTCACACCCTGACAACCCTAAAGGCTTTGAAATTATCGATCATGCGCAAGATGCTGCGGATGAACTCGGATTAGATAGAGCTCGCATAATTGAACTCAAGCTTGCGGGCAACAAAGACGAAGAGCTTTATCGTGAACTGCTGTTGGGCCAGTGCCATAAGCTTCATGAAGCGATGCCTTTCTTATTTGACGCATTGGACGATGAAACTGAGCTTCTGCTACCAGATAACCTAACACGTACCGACTCAATTCTGCGTGGATTGGTAGACGGCATCCCTGAAGAGGACTGGCAACAGGTAGAAGTGATTGGCTGGCTTTACCAGTTCTACATTTCTGAAAAGAAAGATCAGGTAATGGGCAAGGTGGTCAAAAGTGAAGACATCCCTGCCGCCACCCAGCTATTTACACCCAACTGGATTGTGAAGTACCTGGTACAAAACTCAGTCGGTCGTCAATGGCTGCAAACCTACCCAGATTCTGCCATTAAAACGCAGATGGAATACTACATTGAGCCTGCTGAACAATCTGACGAAGTTAACCAACAGCTAAAGGCTATTACGCCAGAATCTATTGAACCTGAAACCATCAAAGTACTCGATCCCGCTTGTGGCTCGGGCCACATATTGATTGAAGCCTATAACGTGTTAAAAGCCATCTACGAAGAACGTGGTTTCCGCTCTCGTGACATTCCAAAGATGATTCTGGAGAACAACCTCTACGGCTTAGACATAGATGATCGTGCAGCGCAGTTGTCTGGCTTTGCGCTGATGATGATGGCTAGAGATGACGATAAGCGTATTTTTACCCGTAACGTGCGACTCAATGTACTGTCATTGCAGGAAAGTAACCATATCGACCTGCCGATGTTGTGGAAAGCACTCAACCTATCGGGAAGTTGGCAAAGCGGCACATCACAAGGACTGTTCTCTGACGAAGAGCAAGATTTAAGCTCGTTCAATGCAGACAACCGCTACCAACTGCTGAAGCGAACGTTGGCAAGATTCACTCAGGCCAAAACCTTTGGTTCTTTGGTTGATGTTCCAAGCGATGAGCATGAGCAATTAAAAGAGCTACTGAACACTCTTGTAGAGCTTCAAGAGTCAGGCGATTCAATGCAAAAGCCTGCGGCGAAGCAATTGATTGAAATTGTTCATCAGGCTTTGGTTTTATCTATTCGTTACGATGCTGTTATTGCGAATCCTCCCTATATGGGAAGTAAAAGCATGAACTCTCAGTTGAAAAAACTCGCAAAAGATGACTATGCAAACAGCAAGGCAGATTTGTATGCCATCTTTATGGAGAGAGGTTTTAGCTTGCTCAATGAAAGAGGATTTAATGCCCAAATTAACATGCACTCATGGATGTTCATAACTAGCTTTGAAGAACTAAGACGTCAAATTTTGCAATACAAACGTATAGTTACTATGGCTCATCTAGGGGCAAGAGCGTTTAGTCAAATTGGTGGAGAGGTAGTTCAAACAACAGCTTGGATTATTAACAATACATACATAAATAGTTACAAGCCTGTATTTTATCGTCTTGTCGATGGTGATGAGAATGAAAAGAAAATCAGCCTTTTGAATCGGAATAATGAGCATAGAACGATAGAACAAGAAAACCTTACGAAGTTGCCAGGTTCTCCTGTTGCATACTGGGCAAGCTTGGATTTTATCAAATTAATGGAAAATGCTGACTTATTGGATGCGCGAGCGGTTAAAGGGCTTGATACCAATGGTAATATTGATTTATTCCTCAAACGTTGGCATGAAATAGATATAAATAAATTTAGTGAATTTGCTAACGATAGTAAAAAATCAGTCTGGTACCCTATCGCTAAAGGAGGAGAATTCAGAAAGTGGTATGGAAATAATGAATACGTTATTAATTATGAAAATGACGGTCAAGCATTAAAGGCCAATAAGGCAAACTTGAGAAATATGGATAAATATTTTCAAGAAGGTGCTACGTGGACCGTGGTTTCAACAGCAGGATTTGCGGTTAGATATTTACCTAGAGGATTTACTTTTGATCAAGGTGGATCTGGAATATTTGTAAGCACTAACGACAGATATTCGATATGGGATGTTCTATCAAGCCTTAATTCTTCAATTGTGTACGGAGTTGCTAAATTACTTTGCCCAACTTTGAATTATACAACGGGTGATGTTAGAAAATTTCCTATTTGGAAGTTTGAATGTTTAGAAGAAGTAACCAAAGAGTTAGTCGATATTCATAAAAAGGATTGGGATTCGTCAGAAGTTTCATGGGGTTTCCAGAGAAATGCGCTTTTAGATGAAGTGGCCGAGACCAATATAGAGTGCTCTTTGGAGAAATGCCTGACTAAACAGTCTGAGTTAGTCAGTAGGGCAATTGAGTTAGAGACTCTAAATAATAAAGTCATTGAGAAATCTTTTGATAATGCTGAAAAGGAAAACATGCTTGATGTATCAAATATTACGATGCTTGTTAATCCTTTGTATTCATTTGGGTCAAAAAGTGTTGATGATTTTAAACCATTGTCAAAGTCAAAATTAATATCAGAATTAATATCGTACTCCATGGGGTGTATGATGGGGAGGTTTTCTCTTTCGAGGAAAGGTCTTGTATTTGCTGGATCAGCAGGTCGTGAATTTGATGAGCTTTTAATTGATGGTGCTTATGAGGGTTTTATTCCCGATGAAGATGGAATTATTCCGTTAACTGATAGAGAGTGGTTTAAAGATGATGCTACCAACCGATTCCGCGAGTTTGTTCAGGTTGTTTGGGGTGAGGAACACTTACAAGAAAATCTCGATTTTGTTGCCGAGTCACTGTGCTTAAATGCCATAAAGCCCAAGAAATCAGAATCAGCGCTTGAGACGATTCGCCGTTATTTATCAACTCAGTTCTATAAAGATCACCTGAAGACTTACAAAAAACGCCCTATTTATTGGCTATTTAGCTCAGGCAAACAGAAGGCTTTTGAGTGCCTGGTTTACCTGCACCGTTACAACGAGGGCACGCTTTCGCGTATGCGTACCGAGTATGTCACCCCGTTACTCGGCAAATACGATGCGTATGCAGAACAGCTTGAGAAGCAGATTGAAACGGCTGACTCGACCAGTGAAGCAAACCGCTTCAAGAAAGAGTTGGATGCCTTAATCAAGAAACAGGTTGAACTACGAGAGTTTGATGACAAGCTAAAACACTACGCTGATATGCGTATTTCACTGGATCTGGATGATGGCGTGAAAGTGAATTACGGCAAGTTTGGTGATCTGTTGGCTGATGTTAAGGCCATTACCGGTTCGGCCCCGGAGGTTAACTAATGCAGATTAGCGAACTGGCACAAGGTGTCGCTGCCAAGCTCGAACAAAGCCGCATTGTGTTTTGGTACGACCCAGAGCAAAGCTTTACTGAAGAGCTTGAGCATTTAGCTAACGCCCTATCTATTGCAAAAGAAGTAGGCGATAGCGCAGCAGATATAACTGCCAGAGTACTGCCAAATGATTTGACCATCCTCAATATGGGTAGTGAGTCCGTATTGGCAGTGAAAAAACGCATTGAAGTAGATGAGCGTGAAGCTAAATTCCTTATCTATTTTCCAAGCGCTGAGCCAGAGCCTGACCGCGATTGGTTGCTAGACGTGCGTTTGTATAGCGAGCAGTTTTTTGCTGATCACAGCTCAATGCTGCTTAATGAGCTGGGTATCCCGAAAATGGCGCTACGCACGCACATTCGTAAGCGCCAAAGCTTTTTTGCTAATAAACAGCGCATAGCCGGTTTAAAGAAGTGGGTGACTGAGAACGAAGACGAACTGTCGTTAGACAGGAAGATGATGGCAGTGGTTGTAAAAGCTGATTCTGCGTCTTTGTCGGACATTTTGCTTGGGTTACTACGCGAATATGCGGCTTATATCGAAGATGAAAGCCTTGGCCAACCTTTATGGAGCCAGCTAGGAAAGTTTGATCTTGAGACCTCACTCTGGGCATATCTGAGTGAGGGTTTTGGCTATACAGTCGAAGAGCCAACCTTCCCAGACTTCGTGTTGAAATTATTCTGTACTGAATTCTGGAGCCAAATTGAAGGTGTTGAACGCGATTGGTTGCTTAACAATGTTCTAAAAAGCGCATCAGGCCGGGCGACAGCCTTGGCGTTTATGGTGAGCTGGCGCGACAGCCGCTCTTTCGCCGCTTACTACGAAAGCATCTCTAAGGTGCTTAGCCAACAGTTGGAAATTTCGACTCGTGCTGGCCAGTACCATCCGGTTGAACTTATCGAATGCGAAACGTTCGAGGCTGTGGAACAGGCCATAATCCGTGGTTTAGTTCGTGATTTGCTCGATAGCAGTAAAGCGCTAGACCGAGTTCAGTTTGATACGGTCTTATCAAGACGTCTTGCTAGCCACTGGACATTGTCACGCAAAGAATACTTCGCAATTTATGAAGCTATCCGCAACGCTGAAGAGTTAATGCACTTGCGAAATCGCTATGTGGACGGGTTCCACTTTGATAACGCGAAAGCAATGTACGACGCCTATACCACAGACATTTATCGTTTTGACCAGGCTTACCGTTTGTTCAATGAACATGTGCACTCTGTATTGAGTAAAGGTGCAGACATACTGCGTCAGCTCGACGACGAAGTCGAAAGCATTTATACCAACTGGTACTTATATGAGCTTGGCCTTGCCTGGGATCGTCACTTGGCCAATGAGAAATTACTTGAAAAGTGGCAGATTTCTGGCGTACCGCACCAGTATGACTTCTATGAAAAAGAAGTTCGCACACGACTGAGTCTGAAACAGACAAAACGAGTGTTTGTGATCATCTCTGATGCCCTGCGTTTTGAAATTGCGAATGAGCTTGGCGCTATCATTAACAACGAGAAGCGATTTAAGGCAGAGGTGTCTACGCAGTTGGGCGTTTTGCCGAGTTATACCCAACTTGGGATGGCGGCATTATTGCCTCATAAGGCGCTCAGTTACCAGCCAGAGCAAGGCACGGCTGTTTATGTGGATGGTATTTCTTCACAGGGTTTAGACAACCGCAACGCCATCCTACAAAAAGTAGGTGGTATGGCAGTGAGTTCTAAGGAACTGATGAGCTGGAGTAACCAGGAGGGGCGTGACAAGGTTCGAGACGTAGAAGTAGTTTATATCTATCACGATACCATTGATGCGATTGGTGATAAGGCTGCAACTGAAGAGAAAACGTTTGAAGCCTGTCGTAGTGCCATTGAAGAGCTAAAAGACCTTGTTGGCAGGGTCATCAACCGTCTAAACGGCAGCCGAGTTGTGATCACCGCTGACCATGGCTTCCTCTTCCAACAAAAAGCACTTGTAGCGGCTGATAAAACCTCGTTGAAAACCAAACCTGCTGGCGCGATAGAAGCCAAGAAACGTTATATCGTTGGTAATAACTTGCCTTCAGATGAAGCCTGTTGGAAAGGCTCAATTAACGATACGGCTCATGGCTCTAGTGATACCGAGTTCCTGCTTCCAAAAGCGGCTCAACGCTTCCACTTCGTTGGTGGTGCTAAGTTTGTGCATGGCGGAGCGATGCTACAGGAAGTCTGCGTACCGGTACTACATGTGCGAGAGCTACAAAAAGAACAAGCAGCAAAACATGAGAAACAACCGGTAGGTGTTGTAGCAGCCACTCAGCCCATCAAATTAGTAAACAATATCGACAAGGTCAGATTTATTCAGACAGACCCTGTAGGCGAGCGTTTCGTCGCACGGTTGTTGGATGTCTATATCGTCGATGCACAAGGTAATGAAGTCTCCAGTCGTGAAACGATTAACTTTGATAGCGTGAGTAAAGTGATGGATGAACGTACTCGCGAAGCTAGGTTAAAGCTTATTGGCTCCCAGTTCGACAGAAACGCTCAATACACATTAGTTCTTGAGAATGCGGAAATGAGAACCCGTTATAGCCAATACGCGGTAACCATTGATTTGGCATTCCAAGATGATTTTTTCTAAGGCGCTGAGGTGAAACATGACAACTGATTTTTCACAAGATCATAAAGACGAAAAAAATCAGATGCAAAGCGCCGATTTAGACGCATTGCTCAATCAATATTTTAAAGGCCGTGTCGTTCGAAAAGATCTGACAAAGCAATTGAAAGAAGGCGCTAACGTCCCAGTCTATGTGCTTGAGTATTTACTAGGCATGTATTGTGCGTCCGATGACGACGAAGTCGTAATGCAAGGCCTTGAGAATGTGAAAAAAATCTTGGCTGAGAACTATGTCCGACCTGATGAAGCGGAGAAAGTGAAGTCACTTATCCGTGAACGCGGAACGTTTAAAATCATCGACAAAGTAAGCGTTAAGCTCAATCAGAAAAAAGACGTCTATGAAGCTGCGTTGTCGAACCTGGGGATCAAGGATGCCCTTGTGCCGACCAAAATTGTACAAGACAACGAAAAATTATTAACTGGCGGTATCTGGTGCATTATTACCGTGCAGTATTTCTTTGAGGAAGGTCAGAAGACATCACCTTTCTCCATTATGAGTTTAAAACCGATACAAATGCCGTCCATGAATATGGATGAGGTGTTTTCAACCAGAAGACATTTTAGTACCGATCAGTGGATGGATGTGTTGCTTCGTTCCGTGGGTATGGAGCCAACCAACTTAGAGCATCGGGTGAAGTGGCATCTTATTACTCGCATGATCCCATTCGTTGAAAACAACTACAACGTTTGTGAGCTCGGGCCAAGAGGGACAGGTAAAAGCCATGTCTACAAAGAGTGCTCACCAAATTCATTGCTTGTCTCGGGCGGACAAACGACTGTGGCGAACTTGTTCTATAACATGAGCTCGCGCCAAGTTGGGTTGGTTGGTATGTGGGATGTTGTCGCATTTGATGAAGTGGCCGGTATTAACTTCAAAGACAAAGACGGCGTTCAAATAATGAAAGATTATATGGCGTCAGGGTCTTTTGCCCGTGGTCGTGATTCAATCGAAGCGAAGGCTTCCATGGTATTCGTCGGTAACATCAATCAAAGCGTTGAGACACTGGTGAAGACCAGTCATCTGTTGGCACCTTTTCCTGACGCCATGATTGACACTGCTTTTTTTGACCGTTTCCATTCCTATATTCCTGGATGGGAAATACCGAAGATGCGTCCTGAGTTTTTTACCAATAGTTACGGATTAATCACAGACTATCTTGCTGAATACATGCGTGAAATGCGCAAAAGAAGTTTTGCGGACGCTATCGATAAGTTCTTCAAACTCGGTAATAACCTTAATCAGCGTGATGTAATTGCTGTACGCAGAACGGTTTCGGGCTTGTTAAAGCTACTACACCCCGACGCACAGTACACAAAAGATGATGTAAGAGCCTGCCTGACCTATGCGCTGGAAACTAGACGTAGAGTCAAAGAGCAATTGAAAAAGCTTGGCGGAATGGAATTTTTTGATGTGCACTTTAGCTACATCGATAACGATTCATTAGAAGAATTCTTCGTCAATGTACCGGAACAAGGTGGCAGCAAGCTAATTCCTGAGGGCTTACCTCGCGCTGGTGTCGTGCACTTGGTTACTCAGGGAAGCACTGGGCAGCTTGGGTTATATCGCTATGAAACCCAGATGATGGCTGGTTCTGGTAAACACTCAGTGTCTGGCCTTGGTTCGAATACCGCAGCGAAAGAAGCTGTGCGTGTTGGCTTTGATTATTTCAAAGGTAACCTGAATAGAATAAGTGCGTCGGCGAAGTTTTCTGATCATGAGTATCACCTCCATGTTGTTGAGCTCCACAATACGGGGCCAAGTACAAAGTCATCGCTCGCTGCATTAATTGCGTTCTGTTCAATTCTGATGAACCGACCGATTCAAGAGCAGATGGTTGTTTTGGGTGAGATGACTTTAGGTGGTGTTGTAAATCCTGTTCAAGATCTTGCAGGCAGTCTTCAGTTAGCTATGGACAGTGGCGCAAAGCGTATTTTGCTCCCAATGGCCTCAGCCTCAGATATTCCAACGGTTCCTGCTGAGTTGTTCTCAAAATTCCAGATCAGCTTTTATGCAGACCCCGTCGATGCTGTGTTTAAGGCGCTTGGGGTTAATTAAGAAAGGCAAGGATGCATAATGAATATTCTTTTAAGTTTTACGGGGTTTAATGACCCTTTTAGTAAAGGTCTAGTGGAGCAAGAAGAGCAACCAGGCCCAATACTTAGTGTGTTAAAAGCCAAAACCTTCCAGATCGTTTACTTGTTTGACACTCCAGCTACTCGTGAGGCCAGTAGTAATACAAAAGAAGCTATCAAGAATTTGTATCCTCAATGTATTGTGCATGTCTTGGACATGAAGTTATCAGATCCGACCAACTATCATGATATTTTCAAAGGACTGAAAGAGTTCGCTCTCACCATTCAAGAAGAGCAAAAACATGCAAAGTTCTACATATCGGTAGCGTCGGGAACACCGCAAATGCATGCTTGTTGGGTGCTGCTGGCAGCATCAGGTGAAATTCCTGCCAAGATTCTTCACGTAAGGCCTCCACGGTTTGTAACTAAGGACCGACCACTGCTCAGTGAGATAGAGCTCTCATCCGATGAGTTTCCTTCGGTCAGATTTAAATCCTCCAGCTTCACGATTGATGAACATGAGATGGATGTGGATTCGGTCAGAGCACAGCTCGGGATTGTCGGAGATCATCCGGCTATGCTCAAAGCCCTTGAGATGGGTGCCATGCTGGCCTCATCGCTAGCTCCAATTTTGATCACAGGTGAAACCGGCACCGGAAAAGAATTGTTTGCCCGCTATGTCCATGCATTGAGTGGTCGTCCACAGGAAACCTTTGTCGCTGTAAACTGCGCTGCAATCCCTGAGGATCTTGTTGAAAGCATTCTTTTTGGACACAAAAAAGGTGCCTTCACTGGAGCGGTGAACGATCAGACCGGAAAATTTGATGCGGCTGACAAGGGGACGCTGTTTCTCGACGAGCTTGGAGAATTGCCTCTGCCTGCTCAGGCTAAACTTTTGAGGGTGCTTCAGGATGGTATCGTTGAACCGATCGGACAAAGTAAGGGGCATGCCGTTGACGTTCGGATTGTTGCTGCCACCAACCGAGAGCTTCGCAAGCAAATCCGCCAAGGCAGCTTCCGGGAGGACCTCTATTACCGGCTTAATGTCGGTGAGATCAAACTGCCTTCTTTGCGTGAGCGACGTTCAGATATTCCCAAACTGGTACTCAATATCCTAGATCGTTTGAATACTTCTTTGAAAAGACATCGCCGACTAACTACCGATGCACTTAATCGTCTGCAGGCCCACAATTGGGAGGGGAATATTCGAGATCTTGAGAATGTCATCGAACGCTCTGTAAGGCTGAGCCGATTGGAAGTACTGGATGCTTCAGACCTGCTTATTACCGAACCGATCACCTATGCCGATCCATTGGATGCTTTACCCGAGCCTTACGAGGGATTTTCTCTGGATGAGTTTCTCGGCAGTGCCCGCAAGCAGATGATTTTGAGAGCGCTTGAGGCCGCGAACGGCAACCAGAGTCAGGCAGCGAGAATGTTAGGTGTAACCCCTCAGGCGGTGCACAAGTTTTTGAATAATACTAAGCGATAAATTTAAACCACGGTTGAAATTGTATCAACCTGAGTTGAAATACAGCCAATACCTGTCCCTTGCTGATGATTGCGCAAATGCAGCAATAACAGCATGTTGCGCTGTTTTGAATTATTTGGCACACCGGTTGCTAAAGACCATGTGCAGAAAGAAACGCAATTGGTTGAAAAAGCAAAAGGAGCAACGATGCCAGCATTCAGAGTCACTTCAATTATCGACGGAGATACCTTCGCGGTGTCACCAGAGTGGAAATGGAACGGTGAGACGGGAACCAGAGTCCGTCCTGCCGGTTACGATGCTCCGGAACTGCACACCGCCAAAGGGCAGAAAGCGAAGGATGCTTTGTCAAAGCTTATCAATGGGCAGCAGGTTGAGCTCAGGACTGCTTACAAAGTGGATCGGGGCCGACTGGTCTGCGACGTGTTTGTCGGGAGCAGAAACCTTGCCGAGTTTTTCCCCGAGTATTGAGAATTGTATGAAATTGAAACCAGCAAACTAATCAGGAGGATGATCCATGTTTGATCCTAAAAAATTCACCACCCCGGCCGCCAAGCCGCTTCCCGTCGTTCTGCTTCTGGATGTCAGCTCCAGTATGTCCGGAGATAAAATCGAGAACCTTAACAAGGCCGTCGAGGATATGCTGGATAACTTTGCGCAGGAAGAGAAGATGGAGACAGAGATTCTTGTTTCCGTCATCACTTTCGGCAATCAGGTTGAGCTTCAGGTTCCCTACATCAAGGCTTCTCAGGTGCAGTGGCAAGGTCTGCAGGCAAACGGTATGACCCCGATGGGAACCGCCCTCAAGATGGCCAAGGCCATGATCGAGGACAAGGAGACCACTCCGTCCCGTGCTTACCGCCCGACAATCGTTCTTGTTTCAGACGGACAGCCTAATGACAGCTGGGAAAAGCCGCTGGAGGACTTTATCTCCGAAGGGCGCTCTTCCAAATGTGACCGCATGGCAATGGCTATCGGACGTGATGCGGATGAGACGGTTCTGAAGCGTTTTATCGAGGGCACGCCCCATGACCTTTTCTATGCGGAAAACGCCGGGCAGCTGCATGAATTTTTCCAGCGAGTGACCATGTCGGTCACCATGCGTACCCAGTCCAAGAACCCGAACGTGGTACCGGCCCCGTCGGAGATCAAACTGGATGGCGGCAGTGTCAAGTCGGCTACAGCCGGAAATACAACCGCTTCATCCGATGATGAAGGTTACTGGTAAACAAAAATTTGGAGGTGAATCATGCCACAGGCAATTGGCGACCCTGATGAACTTGACCGTTTCGCGCAGTCTCTGACGCAGTTCATCGACACGTTGAATGAAGCGGTTAACGGTTTGAATCATAGCTTTGGTGCCCTTGGGGATACCTGGCAGGATGAAAAGCGAGCGAGTTTTGAAGAGGACTATAACGCGCTGGTGCAGCAGCTTTCTCATTTTGAGGCGAACGCATCGGAACAGGTCCCATATCTTCATGCTCTGGCTTCACGTTTAAGAGATTATTTACAGAGTTAAGGTGGGGAATGGCGTACGTATCCGTTGGACAAGTTGAGAATCTCGAGGAGGCAATTGCCGGGCTTCAGTCGGCCTATGACTCCATGGAGAGTGCCTGTCAGGCCCAAATTGCTGCGGCTGAAGCCAAGTTGGCCGAAGCACAGCAGGAGGCCGATAACAGCGCTCAACTGCTGGATGCTGCGATTGAAGCCGAAATGGAGGCCGGGCAGCAGCTGGAACAGGCTAATGAGCAGCTTGCTTCAGCCAATGAGCAGTTGAGTTCCGCTTGTTCATCTCTTTCCGCCTGCGAAGCGAGTGGCAGCTATGATGAGGACGGCAACTATGAACCGCCCAACTGTTCATCTGAAGAGGCCGATGTAGCCGCCGCGGAATCTGCCGTCGCAGAAGCGGAATCCGCTGTCGCGGCTGCGGAGGAAGCTTTGGAAGCTGCGAAAGACCATCGCATGCAGATGGAGCAGCGAAATGAAATGGCCCGGCAGTGTCTTGATATGGCAACTCAGCTGGAGGAAACAGTGCAAACGGAGTGTGCAGTCCGGCTTGCCAGTGCTGCGGCTCACCTTGAAACAGGAAAAGCACGACTGGAAAGCGCCAAGGCAGCTCTCAACGCCTATCTCGATACGCACCCGCCAGCGGCGGAATTTTATTCATGGCTGAAATGGACTCCGGACCCAAGTAAGCCGGTTACGCCAAAGGAGCTGCATTCGAGGCTGAATCTATCCGTTGAACAGCAGCGCTACTATTTCGAGTATCTCGCCGATCGTGACCCGGCATTCAGAGCCAAGATTGCCGACTACAGAAGCCAGCTCGAAGCCGCCAACGGTCCTGCTGAAAGGCATGCGGTTCAGCTTAAGATCCGCCGAAACCTGAGTGGCTACTGTGGCGAAAAAATTGTGGAGCAGGCGCTGAGTCCGCTCGGACATAAAGCGGACACGCAGGCCCGGACCACGTTTGAGGACGGCAGATTCACAAAAACCGACCTGATCATCGAAGATCTGAAAGTGCCGGTTATTCTGGGCCGTGGTGAAGGCATGAGTGCTCCGGCTGGAGGCTCTATCGCCATTGAAGTGAAATGCGGCCGGGCTTTGTATCTCTATTCTCAGAAAGACCACATGGTATTCCAGTCCGGTGGACATCAGGAAGCCAGTGCGTCGATGACGATATGTTCACGCGACATCAAGGATTTAACTCCAGAACAGGAAGAAGAGCTGCGTGAAGCCCTTCGGAGTGCCGGATCGCCATTAATAGGAATGCTCCCGACAAAAGACGAGATCGACAAAGCCTGCTGGGACATGGTGACCGGTTCTAATGCAAATAACGGAGGAGCTCATGAAAATTAAAATCGCTCTGATACCAAGTGAACACACAAGCAAAGCTCAGGATCTTTCCTCCAAGCTCCAGAACGCTATGGAGGCAGGTGAGATGAGTGCTGTTGACCAACTCACGGAAGAACTGTTCTCGCTAACAGATAGCGAGTATTCCCTGTCCTTACCGGAAGAATACTGGCACCAGCTGATTGAAAAGGTCAGAAACTCTGATAACGATTTCAAGTCTGACTACATCATGACCAAGCCACAACTCGAAACGATTATTGCAGCCGGTGTGGCTGAATCATTTGCGGATGTTTCAAGGGTTATTGAACAGGCATTAAAGGCTGACGGTGTTGTCCTCCAGCTACCGTTTGAAGAGGAGGATGCCGATGTTTGATGATCTATTTAATGTGACTTCGCAGCAAATGGGCAAATTTTCCGACACCGTTAGAGACCAGTTTGGTCAGTCTATTGTCTCAGACGTTTTCGAACCCCTTTTGCAGGACATCTTCGGCCTTCAGCAAATGGCAGAATTATTTCAGGCCAGAGCCGCCGAGATTGATCAGCTAACTGGAGAATTGCAATCGATAGGAAGCATGGGCCATGAGTAACAGCCGGAAAAACAGGGAGTCCATGCCTAAACGTCTGTTCGATGCCGTTGGCGCAATGAATAAAGCGATTCTAAGGAAGGAAGATACCTACCGTCAGCTTCAAACTGAACTGAAGCAATCGGAGCATGACTGCGACAGAACTGTGGGAAATCTCAGGGCTGTCAGCGACTCTGCGGAAAGAGCTGAACTGGCTGCGCTGCATGATAAAGAGGTAGGCTTACAGAAAGATCTGCAATCGCTAAGCAATGAGATCCGCAGCGTAGAGGATCATGTCAAACAGATTGAAAAAGCTATTTCCGATCTCGCGAATAATAAAGACAGGCTTGACCGTGAGATCAACGAACGCCCCGTCTTAATTTCAATCGTAAAATATGTATTCGGTGACGCTGAACGTGAGGAATCTGAAAGAATTCAGAGAGAGATTCAAAAGAATGAGCTTGGCAAAGATGATTTAATCAAAACCAGATCCAAACTCAGCTCTCGAAAGGCTGGTTTGGAGAATCGCCAGAATGATCTGAAAGTTGAGCTTGCCGGTATCCAGGCCAAAATTAAGCGATTGAGTGATTCCAAACTCGCTGGAGCCAGAAAAAGAAACGACGCGCTGAATGCTCTCAAGTCAAAAAAAGAGCAGATTCGTGAGAGAAAACATCGGGTGTACGAGGAGTTTGAGAAGGAATGGGTTTCGGCCCTGAAGAATCTTGATGATCTATGCAAAAGGGTCCGCCTGCGTCAGCCGCATCTGAATGAGTTAACAGCCGAAAATATCAACACGGGCACCCATTTCCCTGACGCTCTGGCGTTCGGGCGCATGTACCTTACCTATCAGAACTGGAAAGGTTATATCCCACGGTTGATCCCTTTTCCTTTTAAGAAATCGCTCTGGCTTCCTGACCAGACTACAGGACACCGGTTGATTCATCAGCTGATGCTACGGCTGATGCACTGCATGCCGGTCGGCAATGTTGAAATTACCGCTGCAGATCCGCTGAGATTGGGCACGTCTCTGGACCCGTTTCTTTCTCTGTTGAAAGTAAAACGGCTCTTTCCCGAGCAGCGATTGCTGACCCGGTCGGACGAACTGGAAAATGCCCTGGCCCGGTTAACGGACTATGTTGAGGATCTGCTTCAGAATAAATTCAAGGGAGAGATCAAGAGCTGGTCCGCCTACAACGAGGCAAACAGCAGCAATCCCATACCGTATAAACTGCTGCTCATTTTCGGAGTGCCGGAGCAGTTGACGGACAAAAGCCTCTGGTACCTTGGCCGCCTTCTGGAACACGGCCCTGTCTGTGGCGTACTTCCGGTTTTGACCATTGATGAAAATCGGCTGGAGGATCGTAAATTTACAGGGCTGCGCACAGCGATAGACAAATATTCCAAGAGAATGGATTCCATTGTCCCGGCAGAGATACTGACCAAGCATGTCTCTGAAATCAATGTTGTGGAGGAACAGGAATTCTGGCCCGGACGTTCTGAGCTGAAAGATTTTCTGGCATCCATATCTGACCGATATGAACAGAGCGCAAAATTTAGCAAGAGCCTGACTGACCTCTGGTGCAATTCGGACTACTGGGGTCACGACGCTGTTCAGGGTGTACAGGTGCCGATCGGCTGGACTTCGGATGGCGAGATCGTTCCTTTCTCTATCGGTGGGGTGAATACAGAGCACCATGTTCTTCTGGCCGGGCGTTCAGGCTCCGGAAAATCAAACCTGCTTCATGTTCTGATTCATAGCCTCTGCCACATGTATTCACCCTCAGAGTTGAATATTTACCTGCTGGATTACAAGCAGGGTACGGAATTCAGTGTTTATGCTTCCCCTCCGCTTCCTCAGGCAAAACTGGTGGCTACAGAGAGTGATCCTGAATACGGGGTAACTGTTTTGGCGCATTTGACCGAGGAGCTTGAAAAACGGGCTCAGGAGTTCAAAAGCCGGGCTGTCCGTGACTTTTATGAATACAGGGAATCTTCAGCGGCCGAACTCCCGCGTATCCTGCTGATTATCGATGAGTTTCAGATCCTGTTTTCTGAGGGGCGGCAAGTGGCCGAACCCGCAGAGAAAATGTTGAACCAGCTGCTGAGGCAAGGACGGGCCTACGGCATACATGTGCTGCTGGCCACCCAGACACTGAAAGGAATCCAGTCTCTTTCAATGGGCCAGTTGATAAGCCAGATCGGCTGCCGGATTGCCCTTGCCTGCAGCGAGGAAGATTCCGCGATGATTCTTGGCAACAGCAACTGGGAGGCTTCCAAATTGAGTAGCCCGCCGGAGGGAATCATTAACAATTCCAACGGGGCAAAATCGGCAAATCAACGGTTTCTGATTCCATTTGCCGATCGTGGGCTGTGCAAGGATCACATTACCAAGATTACTCAGATCGCAGACCAGCGTGGTTACTGCGGCTCAACAAGAATATTCAACGGCTCGCGTCTGCCGGAAATGCCTGCTGCTGATTGGTTCAACTCAAAAAGCCATGAGACGGTGCAACTGCACATTGGTGAGCGTTTGAGTTTTGAAGCAGAACCGCTCTCACTGACACTGGTTAACCGACCGTCATCGAATTTACTGATATCCGGCTATAACGATGCAATCCACGACGGTCTGCTCGCCTCCATCCTTCAAAGCTTGGATGCTCAGAATGGCATCGATGAAATCATCTACTTTAACGGGCGCTCCATAGTGCCGGTGGGGGCATCAAAATATCTCGATGGTTCCGGAAACAGACCTGTTTCAAAGCACGAGAGTGTTCCCGCGCTGAATCTGGCCGAGATCTCCGGGAAATTACAACAGTCAAAAAGAATCGTGATTATTGACGGGCTGGACTCGACCAAGGAATTTCACTCCGGACCGGCGAGCTTTCGACCGGTGAAGAAAGATGAGCCACCATCACCACAAGAGAGTCTGAAGAAAATTTTGGAAGACGGTCCGCTGCAAGGGACATTTGTGATTGCCTTTGCGGATAATTGGAAACGCTGCAATTCATCGTGCAAGGACCTTCTTGGGTTCTTTGAGATGCGCGTCGGATTCTGCATGAATGAAGATGATGCAGGTTCATTCGTCAGTGGAGCAATAGGAAAATTTAAAGGACTTGAAACAGACAATCGCGCTGTCTTTGCCGATCGCCTGAAAAATCAGGTTAGTTGGTTCCGTCCATACATAAATGGGGAAAGTTTATGAAGAAATATTTAATGACATGGTACGGAATGACTGATTTCAGGGCCTCACTCGGACTGGAACAGACAACCGGCCCCGTTCTGGGAGCTTTGCTGGCGGAAGATTACACCGATGTGATCATCCTCGGCTTTACGCACCCGGATAAATCCGAATACAAAGCTGATGTATTTCAGCAAAAAATTGCAGGTGTTGAAGGCTCTGACCCGGCTGCTGCGAGACAGTTTGTCGACCTGTTTTCAAATACAGGGGCTGCGCACCATCATTTTAATGAATGGCTAAAGAAACAGCTTCGGGATGCCGGTAAAAAGGTCGATGTGCGTTTCCACTCTGTGGAGCTGACGCATCTCAATGACACGGAGGGCATCTATGAGGCTGCGACTCAATCCCTGCATGCGGTTGCAGCATCTGAAGGTGAAAAGCTCGTTACGCTCTACCTGAGTCCGGGGACTCCGGTTATGGCTTTCGTCTGGGCTTTTGCGGCCCTGAGGCACCCAACGCTAAAAAAACGCCTTATCGCATCTTCTCACCCAGGAAGGCCTCCAGAAAGCATCGTTCTGCCAAATGAGTGGCTGGAATGGCATGGAATACAGGTTCGAACAGCTAATACGGAATCTGACCAATATGATGCCATTTTTCACCTGTTCGGCGAACAGCGGATGCCGAACCTGCTTGGCGTGCTCCAGTTTTCAAGCAGTAAGCATATCTTTGTGAATTCCGCACAGTTTCCAGCCGATGTCATGAAACAGTTTATTGGAGAAGCTGAATACGCTGAAATTGCGGTGGACCCATATGACCCTGAGAATGTCCGAACCACGATTTTGGATCTGATTGAGAAAACGCCTGTTGATTCGAAGATCGGCTTTAACTTAACGGGTGGAACCAAGTTGATGTATGCAGGGGCGCTTGCCGCCTGTCGTAAGGTAAATGCAACGCCATTTTATTTCGATTTTTCAAAGAAACAGGTTATCAATCTTAATAGTTTTACTAAAAGTGAGATTGTTTCAATAGATTCGGTTGAAACATTTCTGAAGTTGAACGGTGATGGATTAACAGTATCGAAGCCTGGTCTTACAGAACAAGAACTTTCTCGAGAAATTATTAATGCCTCTCAGATAATCTGGGAAAATCGTAACTTGATCGCGTCAAAGTATCGTGAGCTGAAAAGTTATATTTCTGATGAATCATTCAAGAGTTGGGGCGATGATTTCTACGCTGAACTGACAATTGATAAACAAGCAAAGCTAACAATTGGCGGTAAGTCATTTGTGTTTAATGAATTCCCTGATTTTCTTGAGTTTCTGATGGGTAAGTGGCTAGAGGTGTATGTTTTTAGTGTGTTACTTCCCTTAAAAGAATCTGCTGTTCTAAAAGATTTACGCCTTGGGTTAGAGGTGTCTGTTGTGGACGTCGACTCCAACGATAACTTTAAGTATTACCATGATGGGTTTAAAGAAAATATAGGTTATCAAGAGTTTGATGTTATTTGTACCGATGGATATCGCTTATTCATTATTGAGTGTAAAAGTGGAAAGGTTGAAGCGAACCATGTTTTGAAGCTGAGTGAAACTGCCAAACATTTTGGTGGTGTGAAAGGGCACGGAATAATGATTTCGTCGTTTCGTCCCCCACATCCTGTGATAAAGCAAAAATCAGATGATCTTATAAATGTGGAATGGTTTTTTGGTAGTGGTGCCTCTGAGCATTTGCTAAATTTTTTCGGGAAAATTTGAGATGGAACTTTTTGTTTTTGTAGATGTTTCCGGCAGTATGAATGAAATGGGCAAAATCCATCTTCAGCGGAATCTTTGCCGATATGCGGCTCAGTTAAGGCTCATAGATAAGGAAAAATATTCGGGCTTAGACATCCGTTTTTATCAATGGGCGCAGAGTGTTGCCGTGGCCGTTTTGCAAAGCGACGGGGATATCCCTGACTTAAACGCTGAAGGCTCATCGAACCTATGTGTTATCTCCGAATTTCTGTCCCAGTATCAGAGTGATACCGGGAGATTAATGGTTCTCATTCTTTCTGACGGCAATTTCCCCAATTCAGACATCGTAAGTTTTCAGAAACAACTGGGCACATTTAGCAACCTGATCATCCGGACAGTTGCCGTCGGCGCAGATGCTGACCTGTTGAAGTTGAAGAAAATTTCCACAAATAACACTGTTTACCTTTCGGAGAACATAGCTTCAGCGATTGACAGCACAATCTTTGGTTCTGATGAGCCGTTGACCGCGCCAGTATCCACAGCCGGGATTCTGGAATCCGCACCGGCTGAAACAGAAGAACAAGAGGAGGATTGGGATGCTTGATCAACTCTGGAATAGCTGGGGGGGCTCAGTAATCGGCCCCCTACATGTTAAAGCCGGGATTCCCAATCAGGATTCTTGGATGGCACGCCGGTATAAATGGGGAAATGTCGTTGTTGTATCGGACGGACTGGGCAGCAAGGCACATTCAGATCACGGTTCAAAAGCCGCCTGTCTGGCTGTATTTGAGGCAGCCAAGAGCTACCAGAATACCCCTGATGCCAATATCGTTGATATTTTAAGGCTGATTCATGCCAACTGGCTCGTGAAAATAGCTCCGTACTCTTCAACAGATTGTTCGGCCACATGCCTTTTCGCCATCCAGATTGAAGGCATTATCACTCTTGGCCGCCTTGGTGACGGAATGATTGCCGCCCTTGGAGAAACTGGCGAAAACCACCTTATTCTCAGTGATAACAAACAGGATTCCTTCTCAAACTACACAAACAGTCTTCAGCAGGAGTTTAAGCCAGATCATTGGGAAACCGCTACGATTGAAAGCGCGGTATGCAATGCAGTTGTGCTATGTACGGATGGCATATCCGATGACCTGTTACCTGAAAAGCAGATGACTTTTGCACAGGAACTCTACTCCACTTATGCAGACCTGGAGTCGGAGGAAAGAAAGAGGGATCTTAAACGTTGGCTCAATGAATGGCCGGTTCCGGGACACTCCGATGACAAGACGATTGCTTGTCTGTTTAAGAAAGGAGGTTCCCAATGAGTCAAAGATTCAACGAGTATGTGGATGAATATCAGAATGTACACATTCAGGACAAGGTGCTCGGGCAAGGAGGCCAAGGGGTTGTTTTCCGTACCAAGGACCCTGATCTGGCGATCAAGCTTGTTACAGATGAAAGCGGAACTCCGATCACCGATGAGGAGTCGGTGGAACGGTATTCAAAGCGCTTTAAGCGCGTCCGGCTCCTACCTCTGCCAGAAAACCTGAATATATCCGTACCGGCAGCTCTTCTTCAAAACAATGCCGGTTATGTGATGCAGCTTTTGAGTGAAATGGTTCCGTTCAGTCATTTCTGGCTCGATGGCAAGTCCGCAGAAAAAATTGGTCCCGACGATATCCCAACATGGCTTTCGGCAATGCCGGAGAACGAAGCTAAAAAGATTGTTCATTATTATAGAACCGGTGGGCTCAGACGCAGGCTTCATGCGCTCTACAAATGCGCATCATTGCTGGCACGCCTTCACGGCAATGGTATGGTTTATGGTGACATTTCTCCCAACAATATCTTTATTTCAGAAGGGCTTGATGATTCAGCAGTCTGGCTGATTGATGCCGACAATATTCGATTTGAAATCACCGCAGGCGGAAGTGTTGTTTATACACCAAAGTACGGAGCTCCCGAGCTGGTGCAGGGCAAAGACGGTGGAAGACCTTCAAGCGATTGTCATGCGTTCGCGGTCGTGGCTTTCTACCTTCTTTCGTTGATTCACCCTTTTGTCGGAAAAAAGGTGGATGGAACGGATGAAGGCGACTGGGCTGATGAGGAAAATGATGGCGAGGATGTTGAAGATAAAGCCTATGCAGGGCTGTTCCCTTGGGTTGACGAACAAGATGATGATTCAAACTCTTCCGACAGCGGTCTGCCCAGATCCCTTCTCCTTACAGAAAAACTGATCTCTTTATTTGAGGGCACATTCGGCCCAGGTAGGACATCCCCATTGCTGCGGCCGACCATCTATCACTGGCCTGAGGCTCTCGCTCAGGCAGCGGATATGACTGTCACGTGCCCAGGCTGCTCGATGAACTATTACTATGATTTCATTCACCCGGAAACAGAGGCTCACAATTGCCCTTACTGTAAAAAGCAGAGGCCGCAGGTGCTCATTCTTGAGTCTTATCGATGGTGTGGACCGGACAAACCCATAAACTCACCATGCTGGCGGTATGTACGTGAGATCCCTCAGGGTACCGAACTCACGATACCAAGACGAATTTTTGATGAGTTTGCAATGCTTGATTCGGATACAGCAGAGGTGCTCATCTCTTCGAGCAATAATGGCATTTTGATTAAGAAGTCAGACCATGGCAAAGCCGATTTGTCCGTTGCTGCTGACAGTCCGCAAAGTGGTTTTCAGAAGCTGTATTCACAGATGAAAATTGACCGGGTAACGCCGGATGCTCAGTTCTGGATGTTCGCACATTTGAATAGTCCTCGGCTGGTTAAATGCATGATCAGCGGAGGTGGCAAATGAGACTGAAAGACATAAATGCTGAAATTAATTTTGAATTATGGTTGATACCTGAGCTGTCCGGAGAGACTCCAAACATTGGTATTGGATATATCGCACCCAACAATACCGGGCAGGCATACAGATTGAGAATCGATGGCCAGCAGTGGAGCGTGCAGCTTCGTGATCCTTCGGCCGGAAAGGATCTGAATTTTCATCTTAAAAGAGGTTGTGCGCATCTTGCCGAGGTAATGCAGGTTGCCAAGGACGGCAGTGCGCTTGTTAAAATCATCTTTTTCAATGGTGAAATCGTTGAAATTGGCGACGTGGAGATCGGCATTGATGAGCGCATAGAATCAACGGCTAAAAGAAATGGCATTCGCTTCAATGGAGCTGAAGAGCTGGGGAGCGTATTAAACGATAAATGCAAAATCAGCGTTGGCGGCGAAGATTTCTTTCTGCTCATGAGCGGCCCATCCGCTAAGGCTGATTTTGAAGCGGATATTCCTGAGGATGAAGACTCGCCCAACTCCAAAGCCGTTGTGCAGGAGAAGTACCGGGAATTCTCTATCTATGGAGAGAGAGTTCGTATCCCAGTTGAAAGGCGCAATGTCGATAAGTCAAAGGACATCTATTTTGCGACTAAAGCGGTCTTTAAGGACAACCAGAAGAGTGAAGGAGCATTGCGTCTGGCAAGGGGTACGGTCCTGTTTTCAGACTACACCAAGACAGGTCGCATTCGGGCTTTAGCCGCTGGAGCGATGAGTCAACTTACCAAGGAGACTGGGAGTTACTTGCAACAGTGGGACGAGTACGGCGCAATTGAAGGTGAAATGCTGCTGGCCCGGGCCAAAGCAGTTGGCAGAATAGGCTATCATGGCACTGAACAGACAACAAAAGGTGTTAAGTTCTTTGTGTCGTCTATTCCGGATCAACTTACCGAAGGCGATGAGATAGAGATCACCTCCGAAGAGCCTTTATACCTCAAGAATCCGGATCTTACATGGGAATCCTACAGCAAGGCTCTGGAAGAAGAATTCGCAACCAAAATGGATCAGAAAAAGAACGATGCTGAAATGCCAGCTTCTGTTTATGCCCCGATCCTTAAAATTTCAAAAACCAGCATTGAATTGGATCTGCCGTCAATTCCGTCTGGTCAAATGTTTTTGATTCTGTCCATCAATGGCGACAAGATTCAGATTGAAAGACGAATGCGGGCACGTTCAGCCATTCTGGAAGGACGCTGTGCAAACCCGCTTCTCGGCCTGCTGATTGAAGAAGGTGGAACGCTACCAGACATACAGCGAGTCACCAAACTAAAGCCTTTGACGTCCTTTGTGAAAGAGAAGATTTTTAAGCATCCTCCCACAGACAGGCAGGTGGAGGCCATCGATGTCGCCTTGAACACCCCAGACATCGCTCTTATTCAGGGACCACCAGGCACTGGAAAAACAACTGTAGTTACAGCAATTCTTGAAAGGCTTAACGAGGAATATGACAAAACCAAGTCGATAAGAGGTCAGATACTTGTCTCCGGTTTTCAGCATGATGCCGTTGAGAATATCGTTGCAAGGTTGAGTGTTAATGCACTTCCGGCAGTTAAGTTCGGCAGAAGAACCGGTGATTCGGAATTTACGGAAGATGCCGTCACTGAAAAAATTAACAAATGGTGCTCCAATGTCGCCGAGAATATTCGTATCAAGAATCCTCAAATTGCTCAGACGGAAGATCAGGTAAGACTGGCTGAACTGTTTGTCGCATATTCATTGTGTCCCTCGAAGAACAATACAGTCAGTTTAATGAAACGTATTCTGGATTTGCCCAGAGACGTGATTTCTGAGGATATCACCAGTGAGGCAGAAGAAATCATCAATTCCCTGCAAACCGAACTGAAGTCGAATGATCCTTCCACCTTGCGGCTCGTTAGAGCTCTGCGTGTCAGTGAAGCAGCCTTTGTTGACGACGGTGCCGCAAGAGCTGTCGATTTGCTGGATAAGATCGAAGACGAACTGGCTAATCCAGATTTAAGCGTTCTTGAAAAAGCGGCCCGTTGGCGCTGTGGTAAGCCTTTGAGTTTTCTCCCAGAGCTTAGAGAACTGAAAGAATCACTACTTTATAAATATCTGCCTTTGCCTGATTTCAGGACTGAAAAACCAAGAGAAGATGTTTTGAGATTGGTGGCAACGGTATCTCAGCTTCTGGAGAAAAAACTCAATTCAACCAATAAACGTGATGCAATACTGGCTGAGTTTTTACATGAGCTTGAAGACAATCCTGATGGCGTTCGTGAGGCCATAGAGGATTATAACTTTGTGTATGCTGCAACCACTCAACAGGCGGTCGGGAAAGATATCATCCGCTCAAAGAATAAAAACGTCCGATATGATCAGCGAACAGAAATGGTCAGGTACGATACGGTGATCATCGATGAGGCGGCGAGAACCAGCCCGCGAGACCTGCTTATTCCGATGTCTCTGGCTGAAAAAAGAATAATCCTTGTCGGGGACCACAGGCAGCTGCCTCATTTGATTGATGAGGAGGTCGCGAGAGCCTTGGAAGGTGGCGATTCATCCGGTCTGTCGGTTGATGTCGATTTTGTCAAAAAAAGTATGTTTGAGTATCTGTTCAACCGCCTGAAGAAACTGGAGGAGAAAGATGACATCAAACGAACAGTGACGCTGGATGCTCAGTACCGAACACATCCGATTTTGGGGGATTTTGCAAGCCGCAACTTTTATAACCAATACAATGAAGGTTATCGATCTCCTTTAGCTGCTAAGTATTTTTCCCAGAAGTTAAAAGGCATCGAAGATAAAGCAGCAGTATGGTTTGATGTACCTAATAGTAGAGGGCCAGAAGGTTACAACAAAGATGGTGGGAAGAGATGGCGAAGTATAGAGGCTGAAGTTATCGCTGAAAAAACTAATACTTGGATCAAATCGAGAGAATCCAGTGCAGAATTTATGCAGGAACTGACTGGTGATTCAAAACATGCAGGCCTTAGTTTTGGAATTATTAGTTTTTATAAACCTCAAGTATTTGAAGTCTACAGAGAGTTAGAAAAATATGGTATCACGGAGCGGGCACAGGATGGTACATGGCAGATATGTCAGGAATACCGCTTTCTTGAAAATGGCGAAGAGCGGCTCCGCATCGGTACTGTTGATGCCTTTCAGGGCATGGAGTTCGATATTGTGTTTCTTTCCATGGTGAGGTCTCAGGACATGAACGCCTTGCCGCCTAATATACGCAACGAGCTGGATTACAAAAAGAAGCAACAAAAACTATTCGGCCATCTCATGTCGGAAAACCGCTTATGTGTGAGCATGAGTCGTCAGAAGAGGGTCTTAGCCATTGTGGGAGACGGCGTCCTTACAAACACCCAGATTGCTGTGGATGCAGTTCCGGCGCTGAAAAACTTCTATGATTTGTGCCACGAAAAGGGGGTGATCCTATGAGTGCGCCCTCTACAAAAAAATCAGCAAAAGACCATCGTCCTAAAGTAATCAGTTTTCGCACAGCATTGGATGGATTGAACATCGCCGCCAGGCAAAGTGTTCTTTGGCCATGTCACGCTTTCAACATCTCTATTCCGCAAAAGAAAAAGAGTGGCCTCAATGTTTTTGAAGAAACTGTCTTGAAAATAACCGAGATAGAATCCGGCGACACAGAAAAGATTGCGCTGCTCACTTGTCTGGAAAAGGAACTGGTGGCCTTCATTCAGAATCGCCTCAACCAGCTCGGCCTTTTAAATGACCGCTATGAGTTGTCTGAGCATGGGCAGGAGCTTCTGAATGAGTGGCAGAATAAATCAGACGGAAATCTGGAATACACCGTGGCCACAGTGTTTGTAGATCTACTGTCCGGGAAGCTTCTTCCCTATGTCAGCACGGAGCAGCTGAGCTATAAAAAAATATCAAGGATTGGTGACAACGGATTTATTGATTTTCTAATCAATCCAACCAATGAGAAGTCGAGGGTCAGTGCAAGACAGATACGCCCTGCAAAAGACTCTTTCTGGAAAGCAGTTCCTGACTCCAACGATATTATCAGAGCCATAAGGGAGTTTAAGAAGAAATATAAACGGCATGCCCTGTTGAACCAAGGTGTCGATCAGTACCCGCCTCCGGTGCCAATGGCTGAAGCCATATCCTTACATGAGAATCCAGAACTGGTTTACTTGCATTGCAATGTCCTTATCCAGATAGGCAATTCTGACCTTTTGGTGACGGATGGATGCGGCTTTGGCTTCTCTGAAAGCTTTGCCAATTACCTTACTTCTCAGGACTGGAAGTGGGTCATAGATTTGAAGAATAAAGGGGTTATCGACAGACTGAATTCCAATCAAAGCAATGAAGAGGCTGAGGATGAGTCTTCAGCGGCGGACGGGTTGAAGAACTATCCACGGATAGCACGCCCACTTCGACGCGCACAAGAGTATCTTTCAGACGCTGAAAAGATCGAGGTTGATTCATCCAATGATGAGCAGGAATTCGCCCGTTTGACCGGCTTGGCGGTAGTCGCCTTGTATGAAGCCATAGAATGGGCGCTGCGATTTGTTGTATCTGACAACCCTGTGACTCACTGGGAACGCTTGTTCTCGTCACAGTCCTACCGGGAAAATGACAAGATACTGCGCTCGTTTGCTACCAAGATTGGGTTTGATGTTTCGGACAGTGTGAAGGCCCTTCTTCAAGTGAAACCCGGCAAAATCAGAGCCGTTGACCGTGGTGTTTCCGAGATGCAGCCACTACTGGCTCTGGCAATAGCCGGGGCGATAAATGATCCCAACCATCCGCTGAATCATCTGGCCATTGAAGACTCTGGATGTCTCTCCTTTATAAATGCGCTGAAAGAAGTCAGGGACCCGGTATCCCATGGAAGCTCAACCGATGTTGAACTTTCACCGGAAACCCTTGAGGGCTATCGCGATAGAACCACTCGGCTCATCCAGTCGCTAATACCGGATATAACCGAAGATGCCTATACAGCCAAAACAAAGCAGGAAAGAGATATTGATCAGGTCAGATTGAAGGCCAGGATCGAACTGGACAAGTCATTGGGGCTTGGATTTGTTCAAGCTGTTTCCCCGTCGTTACGGGAAGAGTTGGTCAAAGTAACGATCTTAAGCCAGAGGACGACTCTGGATAACGAGCAGCTTCAGCGCTACATAAATTTGTTGGCGTCCATTATGCAATTGTCGTTGCTGGAAGTAGCGAAGGACCGGAGAAAAATAGTCAAAAATCGAAATAAACTGAGGGATGAGGCGATTGAAAAAATCGTTCAATCTGGTTTGGTTCCAGCGTCTGATGCAATACCAGTGCAGATTAGTACTGTAAATGCAGATCGACTATATCGTGCTACTCAAGGCTCAAGCACAACTCTTGGGGCTCAACTTCTTGCACTCTGTTTGCTCGCATCAGAAGGTGAATTGCTAGTTCTAAAAAGGTGTTTTCCGAACTGCTTTGAGCTTATCGCCAAGTTGATAAAACTTCGTGGTCACGGGAATCATCATCAACATGACTTTACAAGGGAAAACTTGGAGTCATTAAAAATAAATGTATTCAAACTAGTCAAAATAATTATGGAAGTATTTTAATGGACTCTAATAGAAATAATAACACTCAGATAAGCGCAGATAATGGAAAAGGAGCTCAGAGTGATAGAACTATATACGCTAAAGAGGAAGTCCTCCTGAAAAAACAGCAGGAACTGAAAGAATTAGAATATTCTCTTGGTCAAAAAGAGACCTCTATCGTTCAAAAGGAACATGAGCTAAAAGCCGCTAAAGACGCGATAGCTAAAAAAGAAGCGGAGCTGAATGACAAACGTGTTCAGCTTGAAGAGATGGAGCTTCAGGCCAAAAACGGTTTTCCGCAACTCTTTGAGGAAAAGTTCGCAGCATTCCAAAAACAATTGGAGCAGCGGGAAGCTCAATGCGTAAGTGAGCTGGAGTCTCTTGAATCCGAAAAGGAAAAATTGCGGCAGAGAGAGGTGGCGATACAAAAGGCTGAAATCCAAAGGGACAATGGGTATGCAGATGCCCGGGCAAAGCTTGATGACGAGCTCTTCAATCTTCGGAAAGAACATGAAAAGGAGCAGGAGTCAAAACGGGCAAACGCTCTGACTGCCATTGAAAAAGAACTTTCGGAGGAGAGGACATCCAGAATAGCAAGCTTGGAGAAAGAGATAGCTGATAGACTGAAAGTTCATGAGGCTGCGATTCAACAGGAAAAAGATGAGCTCGAACAAAAAAGAAAGGCTTTCCTGAAGGATCAGGCTGCGCTTGATGAACTCAAGGATGAGCTTGAGTATCAAAAGCAGCGCCTTCAATCCAGCAAAGACCGCCTTGAGGAACGAGAAGCTCATTTAAACGTTGAGGTGGATGCCAAGGTTGTTGAACGGAAGCAATCTTTCGAGAATGAGAAGTCTGCGCTTAATGATGAAATTGCACGTTTGAGAGAATCTATCAAAACGAGCAGTGCTCTAATTTCAAACTTTGAAGAATTGAAGCATAAGCTCGGTGATGAAGACCCAGCCGCTGTTTTACTGAAACTGAAAACCTATGAAGAGGAAATTAAAAAGCTGCGCGATGACCTTGCCACACGCCCAACACAGGAGATGCGGGAAGCTTTTGATCGCTTGAAGTCCGAACAGAGCGAACTGCAGCTGGCCTGTGAGCGACTCTCTGAAGAAAATGAGGCTCTCAGAAGTTCAGCACGCGCACAGTCGGATCTTGAAATGCAGGTAGCGGAACTGACCGATAAAAACAAATCTCTGCTGAGACGGTTTGAATCAGTGGATGCCGACAATAATCGATTGATGGAAGAGCTGAAACGTTTACAGTCTTCTTACGAGCGTGAACAGGACCGAGAAGCAAGGGTTCGGGACATTGAAACTCCATACATTCATAAGAGTCTGCCTCGTGCGCAGGAGCAAATTAGTGAAATTCAATGGCTTGATAGGATTAGGACATCTTGCACAAATTATGGTTTGAGATTTCCACGACGAATACTTTATGCGTTTCATACAGCTTTAAAAACTGCTGAGTGGTCACCCATGACCGTTCTATCTGGGGTTAGTGGTACAGGTAAATCTGAACTACCCAGACTTTACTCCCATTTTGGCGGTATCAATTTTCTGAGCCTGTCTGTACAGCCAAATTGGGACAGTCAGGAATCGATGCTTGGCTTCTTCAATTCCATCGATAACAAATTTGATGCTCAGCCAGTTCTGCGTTTATTGGCACAAAGTCAAAAGGCACAGGTTGATGACTATCCAGGCTTAGAGGATGTAATGAGTCTCATATTAATGGATGAGATGAACCTCGCTCACGTTGAGCTCTATTTTGCTGAATTTCTAAGTAAGCTTGAGCTGCGACGCGGTCGCAAAGGCAACGAGGTGCCGTGTCTTGAAGTGAAGCTTGGCGCAGGTATTCAACAATATGATCTGCCTCTTGGAAGAAATGTGCTCTGGGCAGGAACTATGAATCAGGACGAAACAACTAAATCTCTTTCTGATAAGGTTCTCGATAGAGGAATAGTAATCAATTTCCCCCGGCCGGCCACTCTCGAAAGACGCCGTCAGCTGAAACCGTTGGGCGAACAGGCTCCTCTGCTGTCCCGCAAACTGTGGGAGGGTTGGTGGTGCAAAGAAAGCAAATTCAATGACGATCAGATTTTACCATTCAAGGGATTCATTGAAGAAATGAATACCTCGTTGTCCAAGGTTGGTAGAGCTCTGGGGCACAGGGTGTGGCAGTCTATCGAGTATTACATGGCTAATTATCCAGATGTGTTGGAAGCCCAGAGAAACAACGATGACGCAAGCTTGGGCAAAGCAATGAAAGTTGCCTTTGAAGACCAGCTTGTTCAAAAGGTTATGCCAAAACTTCGAGGAATTGAAACCCGAGGGAAATCAAAATTAGACTGCCTAGATAAAATACGAACTCAACTAGTCAATGACGATTATAACATCGTAGAGGACTTCGATCTTGCTTGTGAGTTTGGCTACGGGCAGTTTATCTGGAATAGTGCTAATTATCTAAAAGATGATGCATTTTTGAATGAGAGTAATAATAACGATTCCAGAAAGTCCATAGTTGCCTCACCTGAACAATCAAATTTTCATAGTAGTTCAAAAGTGGGGGATAGTCTTATCCCTAGTGAGCTCAAAAGATTTGCAAGTGATAATCAAAAGAAGCTATGGCAGCTAACCACAAACGAAATAATGAGAGCTATGTCATGTGACGTAAAAGAAGCGAAATCACTCAAGGATTTGTGTAATAAGACAAAGGAGTCATAGATAATGGAAAGAACCATTGAATTTGACTCGATTGAATCTCTTTATAGGGGGCTAAACGATAAAGATGAGGTAAAGACCCAAGCCAATTGGATACTAATAGTTCGCAAGTGGCTGACGGAAGTCTCGGGCTTCGATCCTGTTTCAGGGCATGCCCTGCATACTGGCATTGTCGATTTTTTGAGTACCGTGGAGAGATCGGTGCAGGATGAGTCACCAGAGGGCGAGATAAAGGACCGTATCTATCGAATTGTGTCGCATTCAAAGGAATCAGTTCTGGCAATCATGGAGCATACTCGGGATAAGATATTACGGGAACATGCCATGCTGCCAATACATGCGGCAAGAGAGGTTGACAGCAAAAGTGTTCAATGGCTCAGCCGTCAGCCGGGAAGAACACTCCGCGAGAAACTTTCCGGTAAACCTTATATGAAGGCTGTCAGGCGGAGGTCCAGTGTTGATACGGCAGAAAACCGACTATTAAAAGCTTTTCTACTCCGGCTGGAGCAGATTCTGATTGAAAGACAGTATGCTTTGTCTGCAGCGGCAGAAGAGACCTGTGAAGAACTGCTTGTTTCCCTCCAGCGCTGGCTTAGAACAGAAGATGCTGCTGAAATTGGCAATTGGGGCAATCTTCCGCCCAACAACACACTTCTTCAGGATAAGCGTTATCGAAAAGTCTGGGATGGTTGGCTCTGGCTCCAAACCATCGACGAGCAGATCACTGGGGACAGCAAAAGAGTCCATAGCGATATCCTCAGTGTTATTTATTGGAATACCCTTTCCTTACTCAACCATAGTGGTCGTTTTCGAACCGTTCAGCAGCCGGTCGGTCTCGACTATGATAATTTTTCTATCTCCCCAGAATTGCCGGTCAGGGGATATTTATTTCCTGTTGCTGACTCAAAGATCAAAGGAAAAATCAAAACAATAAACTATGAGAAGAAGTTTGGCTTTGTAACACAAGAAAGCGGTGTTGATTTATTTTTTCATCAAAACAATCTTTCAAGCAAGCTCAAGCTCGATTCATTATCTACTGGAGATGAAGTTTCTTTTGTTATCGGCATCAACCGACAGGGCGAATGTGCTGACGACATAACCCTTCCAGCAGGAATCATTCCTATCGATTTCAATTTGATGGGTGATAAATGGAAGGTACAAGTCGGTGAGGATAAGTATTTATTAAAGATCGTTTCCGAGAGTCTGGTTATAGAGCAAGCTCAGGGCGCAAAAAAGAAATTAAAAATAGAGCCAACAACTCTCAAAGAGATACCGAAGATGATACTGTCATTAGTCGCGGATGCCCCGTTTGAATACTCTGTACCGACAAATAATCAAAGTGGTCCAATACGGATGGATAGCTCTGTTGTTGACCTGTGTTCTATCCGTCCGACCTTCACGAATAATACAGGTTCTCAGGCGCACCTGCCGTTCAGGTTGCTTCAGCAGCACTGGCCTACAAATATTAATGGAGGGGTGGTAATAGACTGCGGTTGCGCAAAATCAATCGCCCTGCATTCCGATATTGAAACGGTCAGCATGAGGAGCCTCTTTTCACATAGCTCAACACTGCCCGATGCCACCAAAAGCAGTGCATCGATGTTTTTTACTAAAAAGTTGAGTGACTATATCAAGGCAGACAAGCTGACCTATCTTGTCCCTGATTGGGGCAATGACTTCGATCTGGAGGGAATAAGAAAAAGCGTCAATTTTTATTTTGATGAATCGACACCGCTTCCCAAAAGCATAGCTGCTATCTTTGCATGGCAATCATCGAAGAAATTTGTACAGGACAGAGTCCGAGAGAATGATTTTGTGCTGGTGGTTGATTTATTTGACGGCGGCATTTCAATAACCCCAGTTCAGGCAATATACCAAAAAGAGCTGGACGAAATATTGCCTGAGACACAAGGAATGAGCTGGGAGCGACATCCTACGGTTACTATTCCAAACAGTGGCATTCATACTGCCATGGCCCGCAATCTTGACCGTAATGGCTGCCAGACATCTGAAGAACTCCTCCATTTGTTCGGCTTCGATGGTTTAGCCAGTGATTCAGGAGAAGTGTCCTTTGTGAAAGATGACCACTGGTATCACTTACCAGGTTCTATTCGGGAGGCTCTGACTCAGGATTTAGATCTCAACATATTATCAAACCACTCTATCAGTGACTGCCTGAACTCTACAAACAGGGATTGTCGTGGAGTTGGTGTCTTTATCCTGCCTCTTGAGGATACAATCAGGAAACCTGATGTGCGAATGGATTACAAGTGGCTGGGGTCTGCATGGTCACCAATTAAAGGCTGCCAGACTTTAAACAGATGGCAGGAGGAAGTTGATGACATTGCCCTTTGGCGTGATCATCTTCCAGAGCTGTCGATCAGAATTGTACGTGATGGGCACTTTGAAAATTTCTATTTGGTAAAAGATGCGACAGTAACACCGCAACGTGGCAGAACTGTGAATATACCAGTAGAAGAGTCATTTACTCTTCCAGCCGGACAAACGCATTACAGTTTTCCTCTGCAGCAGGGAGAAGGCAATAAAGAGCTGCAGTTTGTTGCATACCTGAAATCGCCAGCATTCCCTTTGAAGAAGGCCACGGCCTGCAAGCTGAAGATGACCTACACCTATGGAGCGGATGATCCATACGAATTGAAATTCATTCCGTTGGATTCAGCGGAAGCAGGTTTTAAATCTATACGGGTTGAATGGCGCTCAGCATCAGAGGGTGAGGCAGCCGATCTTGAGAACTTGCCGGTTCCAGATTTTCCAGCCCGTAAAAGCTGGTCCGATTTTCAGCAATTCCCGAAAGAAGATGGCAAAAGCTTCTCTGACCTTCTGGACTGGTGTTGCTCCAAAATTGCAGGCTTGAATGATCTGATCTCGTTCGATTATGAACAGGAATTTAAATCTATCCTGAATAAAAGAAAAGTCGGCTATTTGGAATGGGGAACCACTGACCGTACCGGGAAATACTATTGCCGAGTCAATGTTGATGGAGAGAGTGTGTTTTGCCACAGTTCTCAATTTATTGAGGCTGTTGATGAAAATTCCCTATATGAAGGATGCCCAGTTTATCTGGATGTTTTTACTAATGAAAAAGGTCCTTCCGGGTCAAATATATCATTTTCAGAGAGCTTACCCTCACTGCTCCAGGAGAAGGCACAGGATACCATCAATCGGAAGCTTTCCAGAACCATGGAGTATGCTGAAAAAGGAATCTTCAGCCTCCGATTTCCAGCATTAACCATCTGGAATCATGGCCACTCCCTTTCAGAGTCAGATGTGCCTGACCATTTTAGAAACGCGATATTCGAAGGTACTCAAAAAATCATATCAATAATTGAGTCAGAAAATATGCCGGACACCCTTAAAGAGGAGCTTTTCTTCTTTCTGTGTTGTCTACATAAGGATGCCCCCGGGATTGTTGGTTCCCGGCTCCTTGATGCTGTGAAGGATAAAAAGCTTTTGCGGAGGTACTACAAGAATATTGCTTTCGCCATCGGTAATGCCGAACTGCCATACCAACAAAAGCTGTTGGAGAATGTCATCGACCCCATTGATAATGAGGGCCTGACCAGATCCATTACCATGGAGGTTTTGTCGATAGCTTTTTGGCGTTCCAAAACACTGATCAACAAATTGACTAAAGAGGATCTCGTAGCTTTATCTGGAGGCTTATATGGCTGCCTTGAGTTCGACATCCATAAGGTTGTTAATGATGGGAAAGGATATCAGATCGCGACTCTCTGTAAGCACTTGGAACTTCTTCTTGCACTCCTGAGAAGCCGACGGATTGAAGACGAAGAGTTCAAAATGATTTTCGCCCCAGATAATGACCTGACTAAAAAATATGTGGCATTGGTAGATGATGTTTCCAAAATAGTTATCGAAAGTGACATCGAGCTTAAGTCCCGAATCAGCCTTCAAATTGAAAAGCCTGAAATGTTCCGCAACACTCCCGATCTGTTATACGCATTGCGGATGTATCTAACGGGAGACGCTGGTGCAAGCTCGATAGGAATTACATCTGTTTCGGATGACTAGATTGTCAAGTTAACTAAGTTCTATTTCTTATTACCTATCTTGTTATCGTCTTCTTAGTGAACCTTCACACTATCGTGTCGGAGGTTCACTATGTTCAAAAACCTATTTTTTCAAACCAAAGTACTACCAGAGCTTTCATCGCAACTGGATGCGGAAATTCCACGCTATCCGCCATTCCTGAAGGGGTTGCCAGCAGCGTCACCCGAGGATTTGCAGTCCACACAAGACGAGCTAATAGCCAAACTGCGCCAGGTACTTGGCTTTAACCAGCGTGAGTTTCAAAGGCTGATTCAGCCCTGCATTGATCATCTGGCTGCTTATGTTCATTTGTTGCCAGCTTCTGAGCATCATCATCACAGTGGTGCTGGTGGTTTATTACGTCACTCGTTGGAAGTTGCTTTCTGGGCGGCACAAGCTGCTGAGGGGATCATCTTTGTTGCCAGTGGCACACCGGTTGAGAAAAAAGAGCTAGAGCCAAGGTGGCGTGTTGCAGCGGCTCTTGGCGGTTTGTTCCATGATATTGGTAAGCCCGTTTCAGACTTGTCCATCACGGATGAAGATGGACGCTATCAATGGAACCCTTTTTTAGAAACCTTATCCCAGTGGACCAGTAACAACAGCATTGAACGCTATTTCATTCGCTGGCGCGACGGACGGTGCAAGCGGCACGAGCAATTTTCAATTTTGGTATTAAACCGGGTGATGACACCTGAGTTGCTCGCCTGGTTAACCCAGCCGGGACCTGAAATTTTGCAAGCCATGTTGGAAGCAATTGGCAATACTGATCCCGAACATGTCCTGTCTAAACTGGTCATTGAAGCTGACCAAACCAGTGTCCAGCGAGACCTGAAAGCTCAACGAATTTCCGTTGACGACAATGCCCTTGGTGTCCCAGTCGAACGCTATCTACTTGATGCCATGAGGCGATTACTTGCCAGTTCGCAATGGCTGGTCAACCAGCGAGACGCCAGAGTTTGGATACGAAAATCGAATCAATCAACCCATCTTTACCTGGTTTGGAAAAGCGCGGCTAAGGACATCATTGAGCTATTGGCAAAAGACAAGATACCAGGCATACCAAGAGATCCCGATACCCTTGCGGACATCCTCATTGAGCGAGCATTGGCCACTAAATCCGCCTCAAATGAGCGATATGAAAGCCTTGCCCCTGAAGTTCTGATCAAAGACGACAAGCCAATCTGGTTACCCATGCTGCATATATCTGAGGCCGATTTATTGTTCAGCTCGAATGTACCAAGTAGCGTGAGACTGTTTAGCAAATCTGAGTGGGAATCAACACAGCAAACACAAGTAGAGCCACAGAGTCGCTCCAGTGAGCAGCCAGGCTTGTCTGAAGAGTCATCATCAATCGAACATAGAAAATCGGATGAGTCACCATCGACAAACTCGTCCGAGCAAGATGATGAACTTAGTCATGCCAGTGATGTTAATCACCTACAGGCAAATGAAAATGTTCCGGGTGATGGATGTGAAAAGCCTAACAATTCATATGATGGCGCTATCTCAAATAACGTAAACCAGCACGATGCAGAGGCATTGAATCTCCCTGAATCTTTGGCGTGGCTCCCAGAGGCCGGTAGTGCGTTGGTTGTGGTTGGTGAGCAAGTCCTGATCCGTTATCCCGATGCCGTAAGGCCTTGGTGTGCTCCTCGAAAACTGCTTGCTGAACTCAGTCGATTAGACTGGCTTGAACTAGATCCTGCAAACCCGACACGTAAGGCCAGAACTGTGACTACGAATGATGGCGTTCAGGAGCAAGGGTTACTGCTGAAGGTATCGATTTCTAAAGGGCTTACTGCACTGATAGATCTATCCAATCAAGACGCAGAATCAGTGTCAGTAATTGAGAACGATGAGGCTTCACAGCGGCCGAGTCGAACTGAGACAACCAATGGCCAAGCAAAGGAGCCCGCCGTAAGAACGGAGCGTAAGCAAAAGCCGATAGCGCCCAATACGAACTCATGTACAGACCCCAAACACGCACAGCGCCAACAGATGGTTAATTTTGTGAAAGATTTGCCCATCTTACTGACCGATGGCGATTACCCAGACGTGGATCATAGTGCCGATGGTATTCGCGTCACGATTAAAACCTTACGCCAAGTCGCAAATGAGCATGGTATTCCAGCCGGACAGCTGCTTCGGGGGATCTCGGCCAGTGACGAATGCCAGTTTTATGAGGGGGAAACGGTTCTGTTTACCGCTCACGCTAAACGTTAATCCATTTGAAATTAAGCGATTGCAAACGGTTATTTTGCGGAGAATGAATGAAAGAAAACGCATACGAGATGCCCTGGCGCACGAACTATGAAGCCATGGCAGCAGCAGGTTGGCTGGTTGGTGCAACTGGGGCAATTGCCGCAGAAATGCTGACTGAGCTACCACCTGAGCCATTTTGGTGGATGACAGGGATTTCCTCGGGCATGGCGTTGTATCGCCTGCCTGAGGCTTACCGTCTTTATAAGTTGCAGAAGGGACTGAAAGGAAAACCATTGGCTTTTATGGAGCTGTCGCATTTGCAAAAGGTGATGGCAAAACATCCTGATGAATTGTGGTTAGGTTATGGCTTTGAGTGGGACCAACGCCATGCCCAACGCGCTTATGAAATCCTAAAGCGGGATAAGCAAACCTTGCTTAACCAAGGTCACGGCAAACAAATGGGTTCGACCTGGATTCATGGTGTCGAGCCCAAAGAAGAAGATGTGTACCAGCCAGTTGGTCACACAGAGGGGCATACCTTAATTGTCGGAACGACCGGTGCCGGAAAAACCCGATGTTTTGATGCGATGATCACTCAGGCCATTTTGCGCAATGAAGCCGTGATTATTATTGACCCCAAGGGAGACAAGGAACTTAAGGATAATGCGCAGCGAGCCTGTATTGCCGCCGGTAGTCCTGAGCGCTTTGTGTATTTTCATCCGGGTTTTCCAGAGCATTCAGTACGTCTTAATCCTCTTAGAAACTTTAACCGGGGCACTGAAATTGCCAGCCGAATTGCGGCATTAATACCATCTGAAACCGGTGCTGATCCATTTAAAGCCTTTGGCCAAATGGCGCTGAATAACATCGTGCAAGGTTTGTTGCTTACGTCACAACGTCCTGATCTGAAAACACTGAGGCGATTCTTGGAAGGTGGCCCAGAAGGCTTGGTAGTAAAAGCCGTCACAGCCTGGGGGGAGCAGGTGTATCCGAACTTTAGTGTGGAGATCAAGCGCTTTACCGAAAAGGCCAATACCTTGGCTAAACAAGCCATGGCGATGCTGCTTTTTTACTACGAACGCATTCAGCCCATTGCCGCCAATACCGATTTGGAAGGCCTTTTGAGCATGTTTGAGCATGACAGAACCCACTATTCCAAGATGGTGGCCTCACTGATGCCGGTACTCAATATGCTCACATCAAGTGAACTAGGCCCATTGCTATCACCGATTGCAAACGATGTGGATGACAGCCGGTTAATTACGGATTCTGGCCGTATTATCAACAATGCCCAAGTGGCGTATATCGGGTTGGATTCATTGACCGACGCCATGGTTGGCAGCGCCATTGGTTCGTTGCTTTTATCCGATCTCACCGCCGTGGCCGGTGACCGCTATAACTATGGTGTTGAAAATCGTCCCGTAAATATCTTCATCGATGAGGCGGCTGAAGTCGTCAACGATCCCTTCATTCAACTGCTCAACAAAGGCCGTGGCGCAAAAATGCGTTGTGTAATTGCTACTCAGACCTTTGCTGACTTTGCAGCTCGTACAGGCAGTGAAGCTAAGGCTCGCCAGGTGTTAGGTAACATCAACAACTTGATAGCCCTTCGGGTGATGGACGCCGAAACGCAGCAATACATTACCGACAATCTGCCTAAAACTCGGTTGCAGTACATCATGCAAACTCAAGGTATGTCGTCCAACTCGGACAGCCCCGCGTTGTTTACCGGCAATCATGGCGAGCGCTTGATGGAAGAAGAAGGCGATATGTTTCCACCGCAGTTATTAGGCCAGCTCCCCAACCTGGAGTACATCGCCAAGCTTTCAGGTGGCCGCGTGATCAAAGGCCGCATTCCAATTTTAACCAGCTCTACACAGGCAGCATAAGGAGTCTGTATGCATCATTCTGTCTGTCTGAAAATGACAACACTTACCAGTAAAGAAATGCTCGCTCAGTGGCAGCAACATAACCCCCAGTTCAAGGAAACCTTAAGACTGCTTGAAACCGACTGGCCTCATGCTTTGGCCTCGGTGTATTGCTTGGCGGACTACTTAACGGATGCGTTCACGTTAGATGGCCATTCCACCTTTGATTTGTGTCTCTGCAATGGCTTGGGCAGTTATGAAGAAGTCAGTTGTGATGATGACAGTGTACGCCTTTGGCATTTCATTGAGGCACTGACCTGGACTGCCGCCAGTGCTTTAACGGGGATTCGCCTGCGTGATCCTGACCATTTCGAGTGGGCTGCCGTAGATGGTGTGTATTTCCACACATGGATTCGTAATCGTCCAAATCGAATGGCGTATTTGGCTGAAGGACGCATCGATGTGCGTTATGTCAGTGGCCATACGACGACAAAACGGCTTCAACAAGTGATTAAAGCCCGGATTATGACGCCAACCGTTGCAGCCATGCTGGCGCGAGTAGAAGAGGATATTTGGCATGAGCAAGCATAAGTCGGTTTGGCTGCTGTGTCTGGCACTGATGCTGGAGATTATTGCCATTGGCGTGTTAGTGCCCGGTGATTGGACTGGCCGGGTCATTAGTAAAGAGAAGCAGATGATCCAAAATCAATTGGGCGCACAAACGAGCTATTGGATTGGTCAAACTAGCCATGGCTGGTATCAATCATGGGTTGTGGATACGCAGATGGAGCAATCTGTGCGTGATTTTCTAATCCCCACTGAAGAGCAGCGACTGCGCTCTAAAGGGATGGAGAACATGGGAGGCTTTTGGTTTGTCTGGGTAGAAGACCGTATTCAGGCATTTTTTGATGTGTTGTACCAAGTGTTCACTCGATTTGCGTTGCTGATGGTCTGGTTGCCCTTTGCGCTTATTCTCATGTTACCGGCGTTGTGGGATGGCTTGATGACCTGGAAGATTAAGAAGACAACCTTTGATTTTTCGAGCCCTATCATTCACCGCTATAGCATGATAATTCTGGGTTCAGGTGTCATCTTACTGTTTATGGGATTGTTCGCCCCGCTGGCTATTCCTCCTGTGGTGTTACCGTCGCTGATCATTGGTTTGGCATTGATGGCGGGGTTGGCGTTAAGTCACTTGCAGAAGAAGATATGAGGCCCATCAGGCCTCATCTTGTAGAGCTAAAACCTTACGCCTACGGTATTGCCATTCTCGTCTTCCGCTGGCAAATGATAAGTATCAATAAGGTGGCCTTGAAGCCAAATATATTGAGGCATCCAAAAAGAGTACTGTCGTATAAGAGCCAATACTTCTTTTAACGGTTTGTTTGCATGAGGCTCGGCAAGACGAAAGTACATGAATGAGCAATAATCTCGAAAGTACTCCTGAAGCTCTGAATCCGATAGCGTTTCTTTTAGCGGCCTGTTTTGTTCGTCGTCCTCATCAGGGGAATTGGCATAAATTTCAAATAGCTGCTGTTCAGTAAGCATCTCCAAGAAGTGGTCTTCAATTAAAACCCCATCACTGGTATCGACATCCATACCATCTTTGACATCAAAAGCCATGACACATCCAGAAGATAATGCCACTTCTGATGGTTTCTGTACGTCATTAGCTTGTATAACCTGATGCCAATGATTAAAACCAACAGAGATTGCAATTTCATCGAGTGCTTGAGTGTGTGGAATAGATTTTTCACGTTTAAGCTTTCGTGCTTTTTGCTTTAAACGTTCAACCGTGGCAGAGGAAATGATTTTAGTAATTTGCATTGAGTTTCTCCTATTAGCGAATACGGTGCCCACTGCCGAGGTCGCAGAAAAACCTAAGCAAAAAATAAATTTGATATGCATGTCGTCCCGTCCGGGTTTGCTAAAGTGGGCAGCTGGTCTCGACACGACCAATATCCTCATCATATCAACCGCATCAAAAAGATCAATTGTTAGTATTGTCTGAGTAGAACCCTCAAAACCTTCAAAAATTCGGCATCTAGCTGACCACCGAACCTGCCAATCCCAAGGCATTCTTCACTTCTCAATTCAAACAACGAGGAGTGACTATGGAACCTGTGAGTATTCCGTCCTATATCGATGATCCGCCGCACTTCCTGCTTTGGAGTGCCGATGAGATGGCTCCCATTCTGTTGGGGCTAGTGATCGGCATTTTTACCGGTAATGCCTTGGTTTTATGCCTGTTGGGGTTGGTAACAACCAAGCTCTATCGGCGTTTTCGTGATGGCCGCCCAGATGGTTTTATTCTTCACGCCATCTACTGGGCCGGACTGTTGCCAACCAAAGCAAAGACGATCCCTAACCCATTTATCAGGAGCTATCTGCCGTGAAGTTCGACGTGTTTTTAAAATCATGGCAAGGCACGCAATTAGAGAACCGATGGCAGCGGTTCCTGATTGCAGTGCTGGTGCTATCTAATTTGCTGCTTGCGGTAGCGGCATTTTCTCGCAATACCGTGGTGGCCATTCAACCACCAACCTTGTCTGAAACGGCTGAAGTGTCACGAAACCAGGCCACTCAGCCTTACCTGGAATCTTGGGGACTCTACCTGGCTGAGCTTATGGGCAACGTGACGCCGGGCAATGTGTCCTTTATCCGGGTTGCTATCGAGCCGCTACTTTCACCTGCGGTGTACCAGCAAGTGGTCGATGCACTGGAGATTCAGGCAAGACAGATCCGTGAAGACCGAGTCACGCTCAAATTCCAACCCAGACAAGTGGACTATGAGTATGAAACCGGCCATGTCTTTGTGACCGGTTATTCCTTGGTCTCTGGACCATCTGGAGATGAACAGCGCCAAACTCGCACCTATGAGTTTGACATCGATATTGAGCAATACCGTCCAAAACTCAATTGGATGGATACGTATGAGGGGCAAGCTAGAACGAAGCGAGTTCGTGAAAAGTTGACCCAAGAGCAAAACCGGAGGGTGAATGATGCGAACCAAAATTAGTCGATGGATAACACCAAGCTTAATCGCAATGAGCTTGAGTGGAGTCCTTTTATCTCAAGCGTCGTATGCAGACGTGGAATTGCCGATTGTGCCAGCCAGTGTGATGAAGCAGTCTGCTACTGCAAATCCACCGACTCAAACCAATACGGCTTCAACGGATGTGCCAACAACGCTGCTGATGACACCGGGGATTAATGAACTGATCCCTGTAGCACTTGGCCATCTGAACCGGATTGTGACGCCGTTTGAATCGCCTCAGGTAAGAACAACCAGTGATGCTCAGACGCAAATCAAGGGGAATGTTGTATATGTGGCCACGGACAAAGAATCACCGGTTTCACTTTACATCACTCCGCCTGGTCAGGAAGCGCCCGCATTATCAGTCACCTTAGTACCTCGTCGTATTCCACCGCGTGAAATCACCTTAGCTATTGATGGTCAGCAGTGGCCTATTAAGGGCGTCGTGAACCGAAAAGCCGCCACTTGGGAAACGGCTCAGCCATACGTCGATAACCTACGTGACTTACTCAGACGCCTTGCACTAAATGAGTTACCACAAGGCTATGACATCCGTTTAGCTGGCCAAACTGACACAAGCCCAAAATGTTTTCAGCCGGGCTTAAAGTTTGGTTTTAAGCAGGGGCAAATTGTGACGGGACATTACTTCACCGTCTATGTAGGACTGGTTGAAAGCTTTGCCGATGAGCCGATAGAAGCCAGTGAAATAGCCTGTCATGCACCAGATATAGTGGCAAGCGCCTACTGGCCTCGCAATATCTTGTTGCCGGGTGAAAAGACTGAGTTGTATGTGGTTGTTCGCAATCATCGTGAAGAACCAGTGGAAAGTCAGCGACCTTCGCTTCTTGTGGGAGGTAAGTAACGATGAAAGCACAATGGGAACAAATGAGCCCGAACATGAAGCGGGGTCTATCGGTTGCTGGTATTGCTGGTGGTCTCATCCTTATGGTGATGGTGTTTTCACCTAATCCTGACGATGGCTCAAGCAGTCGGAACCGGCAGGAAACGATCCGGCACATTCTTACGGATACCAATACTCGTGATGTTGGGGTCGATAGTTTGGCTGCAAACGTAAAACTACTCAGTGAGCGCAATGAACAGTTACGTCGTGAAGTTGAGCGCTTGCGTCGTGACGTCGATTCAGGACGGCTAAGCCCAGGTTCGCCTTCTATACCAAGTGAGGTCAATGCGGAGCTGGCCCGCCTTCGAGCAGAACTTGATGATGTTCGCGCTGGAGGTGATGCAGCAGTTGAAGGCACAAATAACCGTTTTAAAGTGCCTTTATCTGCCATGGAATTGCCAAATGAAGAAAGGCCACTGCCGTCTAACCCAGACGACTATTTTGCCAATGCGCCGCTGCCTGATCCGCTCTATCAGCAGCCAGTCAATGGTCAAGGTACACGAGCACGAGATGTTCCATTGCCGCCAATCACGATTCGTATGATTGAGCCTGAAGTGGTTGCTGAACCAGACGTTGTTGTGCAAGAAGCGCCGCCTTTGTATCTACCGGCGGGCAGCATCATCTCAGGTACTTTGATCACGGGTTTGGATGCACCTACTCACGAGTCCGCAAGACGCGAACCTTTTCCTGCATTGCTGAGGATTCAAAAGGAAGCCATTTTACCCAACCGATTTAGAGCGGATATCAAAGAGTGTTTCTTGATCGCCGCAGGTTATGGTGATTTGAGCTCTGAGCGTGCTTATTTGCGAGGCGAGACCATTTCATGTGTGAGAGAAGATGGTGGCGTCATTGAAACACGACTGGATTCTTATGCCGTGGGTGAAGACGGCAAAGCCGGTATTCGTGGCCGATTGGTGTCGAAACAAGGTCAGCTGGTGGCCAAATCGATGATGGCCGGATTCCTTCAGGGCTTGGCAGGCGCATTTGATGTGAATCCTGTACCGACGATTCAGACAGGTAATGCCGGTGATACTCAGCTGTACCAGCAAGTCATGAGCCAAGAAGCATTACAAGGCGCTGCGATTAAAGGCACTGGTAAAGCATTGGATCGAGTGGCCAAGTTCTATTTGGACATGGCTGAAAATATGTTCCCAGTCATAGAGGTAGACGCTGCAAGGAAAATTGAAGTCATAGTCACTCGTGGAGCTTCGTTGTCATTGGCCGCTTCGCAAGGGGTAGGTGCAAGAAGATGAAAAAATCCTGCATGTTGCTAACCGATCGAAGTCCGTTTCAGACAATAAGATGTGTATCCAGAGGAGAGTTAACCATGACGACATCAATGCAGAACAACCCAAAGCACCAGTCAAAACAGTGGTCTAAAGCTGGATTACTTTTATTGGCAGTCGGCTCAACCTTATTGTCTGGCTGTAGTTCATTGGGTCTTGGGAGTAGTGAATATGGATGCCCAGGTATGCCTGACGGTGTGCGCTGTTTATCCGCTCGTGAAGTCTATGAGCTTACCAGTAATGGCGCTGCACCCAAGACGATTGATGCTGTGGCGACTCGAATTGGTTCTCCCTCTGGGTATTCACAATCTGATTTAGAGACAGGACTGCTGAGCCATCCAGCATTACCCGAAACGCAGCAATCTGCACCTATTCGCATTCCTTCAAGGGTAATGCGGATTTGGATTGCGCCTTGGGAGAATGATCGTGGGGATCTGAATTTATCCAGCTACGTGTTTACCGAAATTGAACCGCGCCGGTGGGATATTGGGGTGTCAGCACCTCGAACGGTTTCGCCAGTGCTACGTCCACTTCAGACTCAAAGCGATTCAGCCTCAGCGGGAGTTGATGGTAAGCGCGATAACTTGAGTATCTACGGAGAAACTAACGAATGACAAATGCAGTTCGCACCATTCAAACTCAGCGCCTAATGACCATTGGTGCGCTTGGTTTAATGGCGTTAATGATTTCGGAGCCCTCATTTGCGGGCACTGGTGGTGATGCTTTCACTGATGTGTGGGATACCCTAAAAGACTGGACCCAAGGTACTTTGGGACGGATCGTAGCGGGAGCCATGGTTCTGGTGGGTATTGTGGGCGGTATCGCTCGCCAAAGCTTGATGGCTTTTGCCTTGGGCATTGGTGGCGGTATGGGTCTCTACAATACGCCAACCGTCGTTGAAAGTGTTATGTCTGCAACTTTACCTGTCGTTGCCAGCACTCAAAAAGTCATTGGCACAGCAGTTCCAGCGATCAGCGCCGTTTTACTGGGCACCTGAATGTGAGCCACAGTAGGCACTTCACTTAAGGTAATCAAACTAGGTCTACACAACATCGGGTTATTGGTGATGTTCTGTAGACCTTTTCATTTCAACAACGCCGCATTAGCGGGCTTGGTTTACAGTATTTGGTATATTAATACCTAAAGTGTTAAAATCACTGTCACAATAAACTATATGGTTTATACTGTTCGTGATATTCATACTTTGGGTGTTAAAATGTCATCTAAGATAAACTGGCTTGTTGCTCATACTTCTCCTGGTGCGCTAGTACTTCAGCAATGGCTGACTGAAAACGGCGTGAGCTATTCCTTGGCTCAAAAGTACGCGCAGAACGGTTGGCTAAAGAAGCTATGTTCTGGCGTGTATTATCGTCCAGATGCGCAGGGCGATAGAAAGCCAACTTGGGTTGATGCCATTCAAGCATTAGATGTGCAATTGGGCGTTTCAGTTCATTTGGCTGGATTGAGCAGCTTAACTCACCAAGGACTGAGTCACTATTTACAGCTGAACAAAGAGCAAGTTTGGATTTCCGTTAAAAATAAGTCGTCCTTACCAAAATGGTTTCGTGAATTCCCTTATCAGAATTGGTTTTACTGTGGAAACCATAAGCTTGAAGTGAGTCCCGAGAAAGATTTGAAAAGGATCACGGTTAAAGAGAAAGAACTCACTGTCAGCTGTGCAGAACTTGCTGCCTATGAAGTGGTAGACGGGATTGGGAAGCTGATTTCATTTGAGCATGTCGCAGAATTATTTCAGGGTTTAGTCAATCTTAGCCCTAGAAAAGTACAAGATATTCTTGAGCGAAGCAGCTCTGTTCAGGCAAACCGAATATTTCTATTTCTGGGTCGATACTACGATCACCAGTGGGTCAATCGCATAGATGAAACAAGAATTAAATTGGGTGCAGGAAAGCGGCAGGTTGTCGAAAAAGGACGTTTTGATGAGCGATATCAAATTACAGTGCCAGAGATATTAAGCGTCAAAAAAGGTGAACAACATAATGGATAAAGATAGCCCATACTTCAAACAGGTTTCTTTGCTCATAAGAATGCTGCCTGTGGTAGCCACAGAGACGGTTTTTGCACTTAAAGGTGGCACAGCCATTAATTTATTTGTGAGAGATTTTCCTCGGTTATCTGTAGATATTGATCTTGCTTATCTTCCACTTGAACCAAGAGATGAGGCTTTGATTAATGTCAGGGCTGCATTGCAACGGATTACAGACAGAATCAATACTCAACCAGATATCCGAGCGGCATTTCAGGATAATAAAGCTGATGAACTGAGAATCGTTGTATCAAGTCCGGTTGCGACGATCAAAATTGAAGTGTCGCCCGTCGCCAGAGGTACATTGCATAGTGCAGAAATAATGCCAGTTCAAGAGTCTGTTGAAGACGAGTTTGGTTATGCTGAGATTCAGGTAGCCAGTCTTCCCGATCTGTATGGTGGAAAATTGTGTGCTGCAATGGATCGCCAACATCCTCGCGACTTATTTGATGTGCGTATGTTACTTGGCAGTGAAGGGATTTCGAGAGAGATTTTGGTGGGTTTTTTAACCTATACATTAAGTCACCCTCGGCCTATTAATGAAGTCATGTCGCCAAACTGGCAGCCTCTAAATGAGAAATTTCAGGCAGAATTTGACGGAATGACTTTTGAAAAAGTTGAATGCGAAGACTTAGCCTCTGTTAGGCCCATGATGTTAATTGAACTGCAAAAACATTTCACAGAAAGGGATCATGCTTTCCTTATGTCATTCAAAAGAGGGCAACCTGACTGGGCATTGTTTGACTATCCTAATGCAGCAGACTTGCCAGCGATTCGTTGGAAGTTGCAGAACATTAACAAATTGGCAAAGAATCAAGCAAAACATCAAGAGCAATTAGATAAATTGAAGCAAGTGCTTGATGATTGGCTTGTTAACGCAAACGCCGAGTAATTCGTTTATAACAAACCTCAACGAGCTATAAGCCCCCTAGTTAGATTGCGATTTCTTCAATCTATCTAACCGAGTCCACATAGGACAACTGCATAGACTGGAGCCTCGATTTACATTAACGAGGACTCCTCATGCGAAAACTATCTCCAATTATTCTGGCGCTTGCGCTGTCTCCTTTGGTTCAAGCTGAACCAGTGTCTGAAGTGTCGCCCGTTGGCAAAATTGACGGCATGGTTTCTTTGCCGGTCACGGGTATGAAAGCGGTTGAAAGCAATGGCCGTATTGTTTTCATGTCAGACAGTGGCCGGTTCGTCATTGATGGCACGCTCTATGATGCCTGGTCGAAAAAGCCGCTTACTAGCCTTGAAGAAATTCGAGAAGCGGGAAACACGCTGGACTTAAGTCGTCTTGGCTTAAAAATGGATGATTTGAACCCACTGACGCTGGGCGAAGGCAAAAAGAAAGTGGTGGTCTTTGTTGATCCACGATGCCCGCACTGCCATGAGCTTTTGAAACAAGCTTTACCGCTAACCAAAGAATACACCTTCCAAATACTTCCTGTGCCAGTGCTTGGTCCTGATTCAGAGCGTCAGGTTCGCCAGCTTGGCTGTGCGCGTGACAAAAAAGCGGCCACCGATGCATTGCTCAATGGTCGAATTAGTAACTTAGAGCAGGATGATGCCTGCAACTTAGAGCCAATGCAGCGTACCTTGGTGACGGCTCAAATCCTGGGCATTCAAGGTGTGCCTTTCATCGTCGCCAATGATGGTCGCATCAGCCGAGGCCGTCCTTATGATCTTTCTGCTTGGTTGGAGGGGCGTTAATGAAAGCCTCTCTGTATTCAGGGCAACGCGCTTCAGAGCTATTGCCAGTATTGGCCTATTCAGACGATGAGCAACTGTTTTTCATGGAAGACCAAAGTGTTGGCTTTGGTTTTCTATGTGACCCATTGCCGGGTGGTGATGAGTCTGTTGCAGACAGGGTTAATGTTCTACTCAACAACGACTGGCCAAAAGACACTTTGCTGCAATTTGGCCTGTACGCCTCGCCTGATATTCAAACCGACCTTCAGCGCATGATGGGCTTACGGCATCGTCAATCCGATCCATTACTCAGGGCGTCGATACGCAAACGTGCGGATTTTCTCGATGGGGGCACGGTTCAACCGATAGAAGAATCGACCCAGACTCAGGTTCGCAACTTTCAACTGATCGTCACCTGCAAATTGCCTTTGGAAAGTCCTATTCCGACGGAGCGTGAGTTGAGTCGAGCATCCGCGCTTCGGGCTTCTTTCTCGCAAGCGCTGGCAACGGTTGGTTTTCGCGTCACTGAGATGACTGACCGAAATTGGCTCGCGGCATTAAGTGCTCAGCTTAACTGGGGAAAAGATGCTTCCTGGCGCAATCCATCACCAATCCGCAGTGAGGCAGATAAACCACTTCGAGAGCAAGTGTTGGATTATGACCGAGCTATCAAGGTGGATAGCCAAGGTCTGATGCTGGGTGATTACCGAGTTAAAACCTTATCGTTTAAGCGCTTGCCTGAGCGGATCTGGTTTGGTCATGCCGCAAGTTTTGCGGGCGATATGATGACGGGCAGTCGCGGTTTACGCGGCAGCTTTTTGCTAAATGTCACCATTCACTTTCCCTCAGCTGAGGCGATGCGATCTCGTTTAGAGACGAAGCGTCAATGGGCGGTCAATCAGGCCTATGGCCCGATGCTCAAGTTTGTGCCGGTGCTTGCAGCCAAGAAAAAGGGGTTTGATGTTCTTTTTGAAGCTTTGCAAGAAGGTGATCGTCCTATTCGGGCAAATATGACCTTAACGCTGTTTTCCCCGACGGAAGAGGCGTCCATCAGCTCTGTTTCAAATGCTCGAACCTATTTCAAAGAGCTCGGATTTGAGCTGATGGAAGACAAGTACTTCTGTTTGCCCATTTTCCTGAATGCCTTGCCATTTGGTGCTGACCGCCAGGCGATGAACGACTTGTTTCGATTCAAGACCATGGCGACACGGCATGTCATCCCTCTGTTGCCTTTGTTTGCGGATTGGAAAGGCACTGGCACGCCGGTGATTAACTTTGTTTCCCGTAATGGTCAGATCATGAGTGTGTCCCTTTATGACTCGGGCAGTAATTACAACTGTTGCATCGCGGCGCAATCGGGGTCGGGCAAGTCTTTCCTGGTGAACGAAATCATCTCCTCCTACTTATCTGAAGGCGGGCAATGCTGGGTGATTGATGTTGGCCGCTCTTATGAAAAGCTGTGTGAAGTTTATGACGGAGAGTTCTTACAGTTCGGGCGGGACAGTGGCATTTGCTTAAACCCGTTTGAAATCGTTGAGGACTATGACGAAGAAGCGGATGTACTGGTTGGGTTATTGGCCGCAATGGCCGCACCTACGCAGTCATTAACCGATTTTCAGATGGCCAACCTAAAACGTCAGACCCGTGAACTGTGGGAGAAAAAAGGTCGTGCGATGTTGGTTGATGATGTGGCAGAGGCTTTAAAAAATCATGAAGACCGACGAGTGCAAGACGTGGGTGAGCAGCTCTATCCGTTTACGACACAGGGCGAATATGGCCGCTTCTTTAATGGCCACAACAATATTCGCTTCAAAAACCGTTTCACCGTTTTGGAGTTAGAAGAACTCAAGGGGCGTAAGCATCTACAACAAGTGGTGTTGCTTCAGCTTATCTACCAAATCCAACAGGAGATGTACTTAGGTGAGCGGGATCGTCGCAAGATTGTGTTCATTGACGAAGCCTGGGATCTGCTGACTCAAGGTGATGTCGGTAAGTTCATCGAGACGGGTTACCGTCGATTTCGAAAATATGGCGGCAGTGCTGTAACGGTAACGCAGTCGGTCAACGATTTGTATGACAGCCCTACAGGTAAAGCCATCGCTGAAAACTCGGCCAATATGTACTTGCTTGGCCAAAAAGCTGAAACCATCAACGCGCTCAAAAAAGAAGGACGTTTGCCATTAGGTGAAGGCGGTTATGAATACCTGAAAACGGTTCATACCGTCACGGGTGTCTATTCCGAAATTTTCTTTATTACCGAGATGGGCACCGGGATTGGCCGCCTCATCGTCGATCCGTTTCACAAGCTGTTGTACTCGTCCCGTGCAGAAGATGTAAACGCGATTAAGCAGTTAACGCGCAAAGGCCTTTCTGTTGCTGATGCCATATCCCAGTTGTTAAAGGAGCGAGGCTATGAATAAGACCACGCTTTGGCCATTTATGGCTTCTATTACTTTGTCTATTGCTGGTAGCGGTTTAATGACCAGCTGGCTCTTAATGAAAACACTCGAACCCATCCACAGCCAGTTGGCGTTAAGTACGCCCATTGCAGTCGTGGATTTTGGGGAGGCGGTGTTGTCACTGGGCCCCAATGCAAGCGAACAAGACATCGAATCCAGATTGCTTCAGACCAATCAGCAAATTGAAAAGCTAAAAGCAGCCGGTTTTATCGTGCTGGATGCCCAAGCGGTGGTGGGTGCTGATGATTCTGTATTTGTGCCAGTAGGCTCAAAGGAGGTGTCTCATGCAGATACTCCGTAAAAGAATGCCTTGGCGGCCATATCTCATTCGGTTGACCGTTCTTGCGTTAATCATGGCCTTGGTAGGCACCTACGCCATGATGCGCTACCGAATAGGTATTGATACCCAGCAAGAGCGCTGCCTGCCTGATACCACGGTGTATCTGATTGACCTATGGAATAAAGAGCCCGTTAAGGATGGTCTGTATGCCTTCCACTCAAAAGGACTTGCTCCGTTATATAACGACGGTACTCGGATGCTGAAACGCCTAACAGGGATGCCTGGGGATGAAGTCAAGGTGACGCCTGAGCATGTGCTGGTGAACGGTGCTGAAGTCTCTACCGGCATGGCATTAGCCCAGCGACTTGGTGTAGCGGAATCACAATTTAGCCGCTCATTGACGCTGCAAGAAAACGAATATTGGTTTTCCGGCGAGGCTGCTACGAGTTTCGACTCCCGCTATTGGAATGCCGTTAAGCGCGAGCAGATTGTCGGTCGCGCTTGGCCGCTTTGGTAGGAGGTAGATGATGCAAAGACTATGTCTCTTATTTTTGTTGGTTGCTCCATTGGCTTGGGTTCAAGTGTCCTGGGCACAAGAGCCTTATCCGTTGTCAGACGAAGACAAAAAGATCGTCGAAATGAGCCGCAGCATTTTACAAAGTGCTGTGGATGGTTCATCTGAATTTATAGAGCCTTTTTCACCGATTGAACAACCTAAGTCGCGCAAACACAACGATGAATGGTTGATATTTGCGTCGTCTTCACTGGGGGATTCCTCACTGAAGCAGCTATTTAAAGAGGCCAGTGCTACCGGCGCTATTGTGTTGTTTCGGGGAATTCCTGAAGGAAAGACCTTGGGGGCGGCTATCCGTGATTGGCATACCCTGATGACGGGGCTTGATCCTGTTCCTCAGGTTCGAATCGATCCGAAAGCCTTTGTGCACTGGCGGGTGACTAGCGTGCCTGCCATTTTCCGCATAAAAGATAACAAGGTGACTGCAAGTGCACTAGGGGTTTACAGCAAGGACTGGTTGCAGCGTCAAATTGAAACAGGCAATACCGGTTCATTGGGTCAACGCGGTCCTATTCATTCGATTTTAGAACCGGATTTGATGCAAGTAGCGATGCAGCGTTTACAGTCGATTGACTTGGGCGCGTTAAAGAAAAAAGCCATTGAGCGTTTCTGGTCTCGCCAAACATTTACTGAGTTACCCAAAGCCACGCAGTATCGGATAAGAATGGTTGATCCAACCATCGTCATGCAGCGGCCACTATTGGATGCCAATGGCCGAACATTGATCCCAGCAGGAACGCGTATTAACCCGCTAAATGCCTTGCCGTTCACTCAGCAGCTTGTGGTGTTTAATGCGTCGAACGCTGAAGAAGTGGACGCAGTAGCGCATTGGCTTGAGACGCAAGATAGGACACTGCGCCGCATTACGCTTATCACCACGCAGCTCGACCGTGCCCAAGGCTGGAATCGCCTCAATGCGCTCGAAAAGACATTGGATAGTCCGGTTTACCTTCTCAATGCCTCGCTAAAGCAGCGCTTTGATCTGCAAGTCACCCCATCGTTTGTTCAAGCAAAGGGGCTCGCGTTTGAAATAGAAGAAATTCCAGCAAAGGAGCTTGTTCATGAAAAAGCTCAATAATACGTATCGTCTGTTGCGGACTCTCGTTGTCATGTTTGTCCTTGGCGCATCTATTCCTGCAAAAGCCGAACTGACCTGCCCAGACGCGGGTTTATTGTCGGGTAAGTTGCTGACGGATGTTTGCTGGTCATGCATTTTTCCTATCCGAGTTGCGGGTCTTCCTCTTGGCTCTGGTAGTGTCCCAAGCGGCGCATCAAACAAGTCATTTTGCTTATGTGAAGATAACTTAGGCGTGCCAAGGCCAGGTATTGTTACCAGCATGTGGGAGCCAGCGCGTTTAATTGAACTGGTCAGAACGCCGGGTTGCTCGCCTTCCCTGGGAGGGATTCGTTTACCGTTAGGTGATAGGCGACTGCAAGGTGGTCATGGCGAGGGTGAATACGATACCGGTGATCTCGCTTTCTACCATTACCATTATTACGCCTTTCCGCTTTTGGTCATGCTCGATTTGTTCATGGATGGCAATTGCAATGCCGATGGTTACATGGACTTTGACTTGATGTATTTGTCCGAATTGGACCCAACATGGCTGAACGATGAACTGGCCTTTTTTACTCAGCCTGAAGCTGCTGCCGTTGCCAATCCATTGGCTATTTCGGCTTGTACCGCTGACGCTGCTTCATCAACGCTTGGTAAACCCATCGACCAGTTGTTTTGGTGTGCTGGCAGTTGGGGCCATCTCTATCCCTTATCTGGCCACACCTTAGCCTTTGGCTCATTAGCAGAAAACACCAGCCATTTAGCGGCGCGTGCAATCGCGGCTCAACACAGGCGTGGTCTTGCAAGGCGAACAATGGGGAACAGTGCGCTATGTCGACCTGTTATCGAACCCATGCTACCGAAATCCCAATACAAGATGAGTATGTTCTTCCCTGTACCAGAAACTGAAAGTGCGCATGTCATCGGTGAAAGCACCATGAAATGGGGAGAGTGGCGAACGATCCCCGGTGCCGGAGAAGATGCTCTCTACATTTTGTGGCGCTGGCAAGACTGCTGTAACTCGGGAGGTTAACCATGAAACCAACACTTTTTACCCGAGTTTTAGCGGGTGTTTTATCAATCACTATGGCGTGCTTGCCCTTACATGCTGTGGCCGCTGATGTGCAGCGCCAATCCGGCTTAAGCGGACAACAAGAAGGTAAGCAATTGCTGCAAAACTGGGCGATGCCCGCACTCAATGGCAATACATTGTCGGTGCCGAATGGCAGTGGTAATGAGACGATTAACTTGCAAGAGCTTTTCCCTGGTATGGATCAGGGCTCATTGGATGTCTTAACGGGCGTTTATGGCTCTGATGCCAGTATGAATCAATTGGGGACGCAGCGCCAAGAGAGCATGGCATCCGAAAATGGCGCTACGGGTGAGGCGTTTCGCTCGCTCCAGCAAATCAAAGACAGGTCTCGGCCAGATATGGTCAATGATCCGCTTTGGGCATTAACCGATGCGGTTCAAACTGACCCAAATCTATTAACGCAAAGCTTCCCAGGCTGTGAGTCTCAAGGTGAAGGCAGCCCAAACTACCAGCAATGTGACAGGCTCAATACAGCGGTTAACAGCTGCACTATTACTCACGATTACACGGCAGGCATTATTGAGCATGTTTCAGGACCAATGAACCTTCGCTCTTGTGGTGAGGGATGTCTTGAAGTTTGGATTGGACGAATAGGCGACAACTACTGGAGTGGCCGTTGTAAAGTGTTTGAACAGGCCATCACACTCAAAGTCGTGAACCCCGATGCGATTACCTCAGCCGTTCTTGAGTACGCCAAATGGGATGACTACATGCAGGTGTGGCTTGGCGATCAGAAAGTCTGGTCTGGGCCGAACAATAACTTTCCACCAGAAACGGCAGGTCGCTGCGAGCTTAGTACCAGTTGGGAACGCAATCCTAATACTGACCTCACCGCCAAGCTAAAAGCGGTAGAGCCAGGTTTAGAAGTGCCAGTCAAAATTCGCGTATCGGTTACGGGTAGTGGTGAGGGTTATGCACGCATCAAGGTGCGCTTTGATCCAACCATGGTGGTGATGAATGATAGTTGGTCGCCACAATCCTGTATTGAACAAGCAGCGGATATCCCGACGATGTTTTCAGACTACAGCATTCAATGCACGGATCGGCCGTCTTCAACCAACGGATGTACGGTGGTCAATGGTGTTTCAGTTTGTGAATCCTATTTTGCCCCAAGCCCTGTGGCTGGCATATCGCCTTTGTGTCGGCGTGTACAAGTTAGTGTGGATGATGAAAGCTATAAGGGGATTGAAAATCAGGCCTGCCAAGTGCTTGAAGCGAATCCTTCCTGTGGATTCATGTCGTCAGAATGTGCCGAAACCAATGATAAAGATGAATGTATTCGTTTTACCGATACCTATGACTGTGGATTGCAAACCAGCGATCCAAAGTGTGTGGTATCCAATCTTATGCCGAGTAGTTTTGAGGCCTGTGAGCCTACTCAGACGATTACGCCATTTACTGAAACCAAGCATGTACCGGATTACCAGGTGTGCGAGAAGATCAGCACGCTTACTCAGTGTCAGTTAGAGCGACGTGTATCCGCTGAAACCCATCAACAAAGCTGGTCCATTGAGCGTGGTTGCTTTAGCTCCGAAACGCTCAGTTTTGTTCCACAGCACAGCAGTACTATGCAAACTGGAAACGCGACGCTGAGGATTTTTGATAATCAAAATACTGAGATAAAAGTCACCGAGTCGCCATCGAAGGCAAATGGTTGGAAAACGACACTCTCACTGACGGGCAATAAGGAAACGGTGACTGAGACGAAACCGTCGATTAAGTACCCTGAAATGACCTGTCCAAAAGGAACCTTGGTTGGCTCATTGTGCAAGGTCGTTAATGGGTCGATTATTTCGTGGCATGAACCCCAGGAAGTCACTCGTTCCAGATGTGAATTCGGCTGGAACAAAGTCGATTTCGATACTTGCAGCCGAGAAGTTCAGAAGTGTTTGGCTCCTGCGAAACTGAGCGCTTCATTGACCTTCTCTGGCAAGTACTTAGAGCAGGAGGTAGTTCATCAATCAAGTGATCCAGGCATAGACCAATGCTTGATGCAAACGGATCAGTTTACTGCGGTGCAGTGGCAGTGTTTGGATACGGGCACAAAACGAATCGACGAGTTAAAGGTTGGTAGTGGCGAGTTGGCCAATCTTGGAAGCCTTTATCCGGCGGTAGTTTCGTCTCCTGCTCATTTAACCAGTCGCGGCAGTTCTGATGGACTGGGGCTCTCATGCTGGAGGGCAAGAGCGACCTACAATGCTTCGACTGCTCATCCAGAGTTCAACATGGGCAGCTCAGATAGCTGGGTAGATGCCAATGGTAATACACAAACCATCGTCAATAACGGACAAAACACGACCACCAATACGTGTGCCGCGCTAGAGCAAAACCATGCCTGCCAGTATGTCAGAACCGAATGCACTGAAGGCGGGGCTGGTCATGAAGGCTTCTGTTATATCCAAAGTTTGGTGTATGACTGCGGACAAAGCGTAGAAGTGCAAAACGCTCGAATGGAAACTCAATACAACTGTGAGGGGCCAGTTCGCTGTATGGGCACAGATTGTTTAGAGCCAGAGTCAATCAAGCAGGCTAACTTTGCAGAGGCCGCTGCGATGCTTAATGCAGCGCAGTTTATGACCAATGATATGTCATGCACGGGAGCTGATGGCCAAGATAACGTCGAGTGTACGGTCTTTAAAGGTAATGCTGGCCAGTGCAAAAAAGCCGTTGGCGGCATAGTGGATTGCTGTGAAAAGCCAAGTGGCGTGTCGTTATCGGATTACATCACAATGATAGTTGCGGTCAACAAGCTTGATACGGCAGTCATGGCCATGAATCCGTCGTCGGCAATCTATGGTTCCTGGAATACGCTCAGGGAGCCAATCACGAGCACTTGGAGTGCGGTCAAAGAGCCTTTTGTGTCTGCATGGGACTCTCTCATGGGGGCTGGGCCATCAACGGCTGCTGGCGCGGGAGCGGAGCAAGCTGCGACTGGCTTTATGCAGGTGTTGACCAACAAGACGGCTGAATGGGTAGGTACGACCTTTGGTTCGGGGGCGCAATCGGCACTGTTTAGCAACGTTGGTGGCGCGGTTGGAGCCGATGGTGTTGTTTCGGGTGGCAACTTTGCCCTCGGTGGCGCTGCGGGCGCGGTTCTGAGTACGGTTATGACGGCCTACATGATTTATTCAGTCACCATGATCCTCATTCAGCTAATCTGGAAATGTGAGCAAAGTGAGTTTGAGATGAACGCCAAGCGGGTATTGAAGAGTTGCCATTACGTGGGCTCTTACTGCAAGTCTAAGTTCTTAGGTGCCTGTGTTGAGAAACGGCAATCATATTGCTGCTTTACTTCGCCACTTTCACGGATCATTCAAGAACAAGTACGTCCTCAATTGGGCCTTGGTTGGGGCAGTGCCAAGTCACCAAACTGTGAAGGTTTGACCGCGAGTCAGTTAAACCAGGTAGATTGGAGCCAAGTCAATCTGGATGAATGGATAGGTATCTTGTCGATAACAGGCAACCTACCCGAAGTACCGTCACTGGATCTGGAACGACTCACAGGCTCAGGAAGTACGCTAAACGTTGATGGAAATCGTCAAAGTGCCGCAGATAGAGCCATTGAAAGGCTAAACGGAATGGATGCTCAGAAATTACGCCAGGAGGCGACGGAAGAAATTTCGGGGAATAATTGAGCGTATCCATCTAAAACAGCTTTGCCAATAATGTTCCATCATGGTTACTTTAATGAGCTTATTGCGCCTTAAGGTAACCAATTTGGCACTTTGGGCCTCTTATACTTTCTGTTCAGCGTGTGCGCAATTTGCTCTTATTTTTTTACCATTTTCAGACTTAGGAGGCTGCTGCAAAAAGGAAAAGCTGATAGTCTGGCACATATAAAATTTATGATAAAAGGAAAATTAATAATGCCTAATTTCGATCAAAACTTTGAAGCTACTCGTTTGTCTATGCTTTCAAAACAACACCCTGACATTGTGAAGGTGTCGGGTGAGGTGGTGTTTCGTGCGGAAGATGACGAAGACCGCCTAAGCGGAACATCTTGGACTCTTGAAGATGACATTTTTGATCAGGTCACCGAATCAGGCTTCAAATTACACTTGCTTGAACTTCTGGATAATTTCATAGAATACCGAGGTCAATGTAACGAGCTGCCGAAAAAGGAAGGGATTGTGCGTTTTGGTGGTGGCACTTTAAATATTGAATGGCTACCTAATGGAACTACCCATCTATCCAAATGATGTTTTATAAGAACCAGCCTGAGTTTTCCTATGGATGATAAATATGTTTCAGAAATAGACTGTCTTGATAAGTTAATGGTTGCATGGTCAGAGGCATTCCCGAAGGATTGGTATTTCAACTACGATGGAGTGATTTCAACTGAGGACTGGGATAGTTGTGGTAAAAAAGTTTTGTTTGTTTTAAAGGAAACAAATGAAGCAAAGCAAAATATTGTCAACGCTATTAATAGGGCTATTGAGGTGAAGGCAAGTGGATGGTGGCGAGGAAAGGTTCTTCGTCGGGTGGGGCGTTGGGCTTACGGACTTCAAAAATATGATGGGGCTGTGCCGTCACTGAGAGATGCTAAATTAAATGAAAAAAATGCAGTTAAGAATATTGCATACATAAATATAAGGAAAACATCTGGAAGTGCGCGAACCGACCAAAAGTCGTTTGACGCCCATGCCAAAGAGTTTGCCCCTTTTGTTCGAAGGCAAATTGAGTTGATTAACCCTGATATTGTTGTGCTTTGCGGCACATATAATCAAGTTAAACGTTACGTATTCCCTGAGCTTAAAAAAGTTAGCGAACGAGTGCATGTTAATGACGGGGTTGTCTTCATCAATGCCTTCCATCCTGCCGCAAGAAAAAAGTCGGCCATGCTTTATCATCAAGTACTCGATAACTACCACGCTTACAAAAATCATATATAACCAATGCTTGAATAGTTATATGCAGCGCAAGCCTTGCGTCGTATCTTGAAAAAGCCCCTTCAAGAGGGGCTGTGTGATGGGAGCCGTTCGCTAGTTGGCGGGAGTATCTGTTTCCTCTTCAGTGATATCGTCATCGGTTGAAGGCACCGCTTGCTCAACTTCTGCTTCTTTACCCTTAGCTTGGGCTGATTTTCGTGCACGAATTTCGATATCAATAATGCGTCGTGCAAGTTTGATAATGCGCTGTTGCCATGCGTAGTTGCCATCAACACGTTGCTTGTTACTAAGCACGCTAGATAACCAGAGTGTGTCCATTGAGATCATCAACGAATCGAGTTTGCGCACTAAGCCGACAAACTGGCCAACCTGAGGCGAGCTGATTTTAGCGTTGAAGGTAATCGGGTCGGTGTAGTCAGGTACTTCATCGATGCCGTTGGACTCCATCAATTTGTCCAAACGAGATTGTTCGTTGTCTACCGCCTTAGCGCAATCCTCGATCAACTGGCTAATGATCTGTTCCACTTCATCAATTTCGTTCTCATCGCCAATGATGCGCAGGATGACATCGATTCCGTAAAGCGCACTGACCGTCCGTCTAAAAACACGGTCAACGACACGTTGCGCCTGTAAGCTATTAATTGTGAATGATTGTTCAAAGATGGGTTTTGAGTAATTGGGTTTTGCTTGGGCCATAAGTTTTTGCTCCTGATATGACAATAATCAGTCCCTAGCCTAATCCTCTGTGCGGTAATGGCCTTTCAGCTAGGTGGAAGAATTGAGCATCTTTCTAACTATCCTGTCTGGATAAGACGGTTACAATGACTATCAAATATTGCTGATCTGTTTCAGTGATATCTGCGCCTGAGAGCATGAGCTCAAAGGAAGCCCGCCGCTGAGTATTCTCAGTGGTACTAAGAGGTAGCTAGCCTCCTTAAACAAATAGCCTGCATGTTTTTACATGCTCAACCATGCGTTCCTTGCGGTTCGCCTTTTCACCACCCAACTGGGGGAGTTTTCCCCAGTTGGGGGTGACTCCTTCACAACCTAATTAAGGAGTCACCAATGGAATATATCTTCGGATTTATTATCCAAGTCGCAGGCATTATGTTGCTTGCAAAACTGAGCTGGTCGCTTTTGCGATTGGTTGCTCTTCAAAGCGTGCGCCCGTTTCGATTTGTACTTACTCAAATCAAGCGATTGCTCACACCAACACCAAAACGTCGTCCAATGGCAGTGCCTAAAGCTCCTGGTATGCCCCGTTTGACATCTGCGTTTTACAAAGAGCCACATCAGTACGACATGGCTTTACTCGAAATACCAACCTATCTGCGTCGTCAGTCTTCTTTGCCCAGCCGGGTAGAAGCAACTGTGTGCACAGAGTTCAACTAAGACGAGGAGAACATCATGAAAAACCAAGTAACACTCATAGGCTACGTTGGCTCTGAGCCAGAGACACGAGCCTATCCATCAGGTGATTTAGTGACCAGCATTTCGCTGGCCACTTCTGAGAAATGGCGCGACCGTCAATCCAATGAGCTCAAAGAGCATACGGAATGGCATCGGGTCGTTTTTCGAGATCGTGGTGGATTTAAGTTAGGGCTAAGAGCAAAAGATTTGATCCAAAAAGGAGCGAAGCTTTTTGTTCAAGGGCCTCAGCGCACGCGCTCATGGGAGAAAGATGGCATTAAGCATCGATTGACCGAAGTGGACGCGGACGAGTTTCTGCTTCTTGATAGTGTGAACAAAGCATCTGAGCCATCACCGGCGGATGATGCGAGCTCCCAAGCTAATTGGGCACAAACTTATCCTGAACCAGATTTTTAACCGAGCGATAACGCTTTAACCCAGCCGGGAGTACTTTCCCGTCAGGGGCAGACTCCCACTTTGATTGTCGGAGTCCATAATGGAAAAACCAAAGCTAATCCAACGCTTTGCTGAGCGCTTTAGTGTCGATCCAAACAAGTTGTTCGATACCCTAAAAGCAACAGCATTCAAGCAACGTGACGGTAGTGCACCGACCAATGAGCAGATGATGGCGCTCTTGGTGGTCGCAGATCAGTACGGCTTGAACCCTTTCACCAAAGAGATTTTTGCGTTCCCTGATAAACAAGCTGGAATTATTCCAGTGGTAGGTGTCGATGGATGGTCTCGTATCATCAATCAACACGACCAGTTTGATGGCATGGAGTTCAAGACTTCAGAAAACAAAGTCTCCCTGGATGGCGCGAAAGAATGCCCGGAATGGATGGAATGCATCATCTACCGGCGCGACCGTTCGCACCCAGTCAAAATCACTGAGTATCTGGATGAAGTCTATCGACCGCCTTTTGAAGGTAACGGCAAAAATGGCCCTTACCGGGTAGATGGTCCATGGCAGACGCACACTAAGCGAATGCTAAGACATAAATCCATGATCCAGTGTTCCCGCATTGCCTTTGGCTTTGTGGGAATTTTCGATCAAGACGAAGCGGAGCGAATTATCGAAGGCCAAGCAACACACGTTGTTGAGCCATCTGTGATTCCACCCGAGCAAGTTGATGATCGAACCCGAGGGCTTGTTTACAAGCTTATCGAGCGGGCGGAAGCTTCAAACGCTTGGAATAGTGCATTGGAATATGCCAATGAACATTTTCAAGGTGTTGAGCTGACGTTTGCGAAGCAAGAAATCTTTAATGCTCAGCAACAAGCAGCCAAAGCGCTCACACAGCCTTTAGCTTCTTAGCGCCACGCATTCATTTTACTAACCCTGGCGGGATTACTCTCCCGTCAGGGGGAAGGTCTCGTCTTTTTTTGGAGATCTTCCATGACTAAATCAGCCTCACTTTTTCGCTTGGTATTGGTTGTTGCCCTTGTCTTAGGTTCGATTCAAGCCGGTAAAGCGGCAATTGATTCGGTTCAAGCAAGTGTTGTTCAGCACCAAACAGCGTTAGCACAAGCTGCAAAGTAACCACTTAACCCTGAAGGGGAGTTCTCTCCTTCGGGGGAGTCTCCCCTCAAAGGAGGCAATATGAAGGTTATCGACCTATCACAACGTACTCCTGCATGGCACCAGTGGCGCATTGCAGGGGTTACGGCATCTGAAGCCCCAATTATTATGGGGCGTTCACCCTACAAAACACCTTGGCGATTATGGGCAGAAAAAACCGGATTCGTATTACCGGAAGACCTGTCGAATAATCCTAATGTGCTTCGAGGTATTCGGTTGGAGCCTCAAGCAAGGCGAGCATTTGAGAATGCGCATAATGACTTTCTTCTGCCGTTATGTGCAGAAGCCGATCATAACGCAATCTTTCGAGCTAGCTTTGATGGCATCAACGATGCGGGTGAACCCGTTGAATTGAAATGTCCTTGCCAGTCAGTTTTTGAGGATGTGCAAGCTCACAGAGAACAAAGCGAGGCATATCAGTTGTATTGGGTGCAAGTACAGCATCAAATACTGGTCGCCAATAGCACGCGAGGTTGGTTGGTTTTCTATTTTGAGGATCAACTGATTGAGTTTGAAATACAACGAGACGCGGCGTTCTTAACTGAATTGCAAGAAACAGCGCTTCAGTTTTGGGAGTTAGTACAGACCAAAAAGGAACCGTCAAAATGCCCTGAGCAAGATTGTTTTGTTCCTAAGGGTGAAGCCCAGTACCGTTGGACATCACTGTCTCGGCAGTATTGCTCAGCACATGCCGAAGTGGTTCGACTGGAAAATCACATTAAATCTTTGAAAGAGGAAATGCGAGAAGCTCAGTCGAAATTGGTCGCTATGATGGGTAACTACGCTCATGCCGACTATGCTGGGGTCAAACTCAGCCGCTACATGATGGCAGGTACGGTGGACTATAAGCAATTGGCCACCGATAAATTAGGCGAGCTGGATGAACAGGTTTTAGCCGCTTACCGAAAAGCACCACAAGAGCGGTTGCGCATTAGCACCAATAAGCCAGAGCAGCCCGTTGAAACACCAATCAAAATCAGTCTTGAGCAAGAGAACTTGGTTCTGCCAGGTGACTCGCCGAGCTCATTTTACTTTTAACGTTCACTTGGAGCCGATTTCGGCTCCTTTCTAATGCGCTTATACCAAGTGCATCAGAAAGCAGTTTCACTCGTAGCCAATGCTGGGTACGAATGATAGAGCGAGCTGAACTCTTACATACACAGCCATACCACAATCAACACACCACCCGACGGGGACTTCAGTCCCTTTTGGGGCATGGGGCCTCGTCAAAACAGATGAGGTTTACCATGACTGAACAATCCCCATTTTTGGTTCAAGTTAATCAAGCGTTTAATGTCCCAGCTCCTGATGCTTTCGTTCTGGAAGGATTTAGTGCCGACACTACCCATCCAAACATTCCCGTTCGCAAGGACGAGTATGTTTTTAGAAAAGAAGACTTACGTGACGTATTGGCGTTCTTGTCTAACCCAGACGGTGACGGTTTGTATATTACAGGCCCCACAGGATGCGGTAAGACCTCGCTAATTTGCCAAGTTGCTTCTCGATTGAATTGGCCTGTTCAGCAAATTACTGCGCATGGTCGATTGGAGTTGTCCGATCTTATCGGTCACCACACGCTGGTTAATGGCAGCATGACCTTTGTGTATGGACCGCTAGCACTGGCTGTAAAGCATGGCTATTTGCTGATCATTAATGAAATGGATCTTGCTGAGCCTGCTGAACTGGCTGGACTCAATGACATTTTGGAAGGTGCCCCGTTGGTCATCGCACAAAATGGCGGTGAGATCATCATGCCACACAACAAGTTTCGTTTTATCGCAACCGGTAACAGTGCTGGCAGCGGTGACCAGACGGGCTTGTATCAAGGTGTGCTTCAACAGAATTTGGCTTTTCTTGATCGCTTTAGAATCATCGAAGCGACCTATGCAGAGCCTTCTGTAGAGGAAGCCATTCTGGAGAACGTTGCGCCGGGCTTATCAGAAGTCTTTCGCCAAAAAATGGTGAAAGTGGCTGGTGACATTCGCCGTCTTTTTATTGGGGGCGCGGATGGCGGTGCTGAGCTTAGTATCACCATGTCCACTCGGACCTTGGTGCGCTGGGCAAAGCTAACACTTGCTTTTAAAGGCGCTCCTAACGCAGTGGAGTATGCACTGGTTCGGTCTTTGACGGCTCGTGCTGAGTTGGAGCAACGTGAAGCCATTCACCGTATTGCCGCTGATGTCTTCGGTGACCACTGGGAGGATTGATGATGGAAAATTGCTTTGCTCTTTACCGTTACAGTCATTCTGATGGGACAGCCAAAGAATGGGCCATTTACGTTGGATCAGACACCCAGGAGATTGAAGTTCGGTTTGGAAAAGCCGGTCAATTGTCGCAGCAGCGATTGATTGACTCGACTGATCCTAACGCTGAAGCAGACCGAAGAATCAATGAGAAAATCAACAAGGGTTATCGATTTGTTGGACAAGTCGGCATTGATCATCAAGGGCGGCCATTTGAACTCTCAAATGCGCTAGATAGCGTCGCGTGCGCCAATAACGTCAGTTGGGAGTTTCGTACTCGCAAGGACGTCAATGGCCAAATATCGCTGGCGCAAAAAGCGTTGTTCGATATGGCAAAGCTGCTTGAAGCCTATGGCTTGGCTGTTATTGATGATAACCAGGTCAGGATTGGAGAATGGTCATTAGGGTTTTGCAAAGGCGCATTACCTAGTACCAATCAAATCAGCATGGTGTCAGGTGAAGGCGCTGGCATTGTTAACACTGATGATGGCCCGTGGCCATTGTTGCTGTTACTGGCCTTTAAGCGTCAATTACCACCACTGTGTTCGCTCACAGTAGCGAGTCCTGAAGGGATAGAAGTATCTGACCAACTGAAGTTGGAAAAAGATGTATTGAGGCTGTTAGGCAGTGATTTAGAGCGGGTTCGCCCGATAGCTGAAGCACTGGACTTAATGCCTGCGAAAATCGATCTCAACCAATCGTCGCCTGATTCGCAAAATTACTATTTCTGATAGTGATGTTGCCATTAGCGCGTCAACTACTACCACCCAAACGGGGGCCATTGCTCCTGTTGGGAGTGATGCGTCCCCATCTTACATGAGGATGCACTATGAGTATTCAAACCCTCGACAAACTTTTGATTTGTCACATCGACTGTTCCATCTGGAGCGGTAGAAAAAAACTAAGGCCTGAAGATTTCAGATTAGCTAATGGCAGCCAACTTCCACCGAAGGATGTTGCCAGCTTAGGGAGTAAAAAAATTTGCGACCCAGAGGCATTGGCGAACTTTGAAAGGCTTAAAAAAGAAGCGCAGCGCTTGTGTGAGCAAGTCGGTGTACGGTTTTTAGGTGGCTATGCCGTCCCTGAAGATCGAATTGATCAGATTGTTCCTGAGCTTGACCGGATCGGTCAGGAGTTTGCGCAGTGTAAGCAGTTGTTCTTGGACAACTATGATCAGGTGACTTTTGACTGGGTTGCAAAACACCCGGAATTTGCAGATGCAATCCGACGTGCATTATCACCCATCGAAGACGTGGAACAACGGCTTCAGTTCGATTATGCCATCTATCGAATGCAACCGGCTGACCAAGCTGGTGGCTTAGATGACAAGGTCAATGGTATGGGACACACCCTCTTTAGGGAGGTGGCTCGTGATGCCAATGAACTGTTTGAGCGTTCCGTTGCAGGTAAGAATCAAATCAGCCAGCGAGCCCTTAATCCTCTCAAACGGTTAAGAGACAAGTTGGATGGTTTGTCCTTCCTGGATCATCGAGTTCAGCCGATGGTTGAAGCGATGGACAATTTATTTGTTCGTCTGCCGAAGACCGGCCCTGTGACAGACAATCTCTATCACGAACTGATGGCGACCATTTTAATTTTGTCTGATCCAGACAAGATGAGAATGCACGGTGAAGGTCAATTGGATATCAGACAACTGATGCCCAAACCTGAACCTAAACCCGCACAGCCAGTATCTGCTCAGGCAGATAACTTACGTGCAATACCACAACCAACCGTCAGACCAAACCTTGGTTCGACTGTACCAAACTCATTTTATTTCTAACGTCCTTGAGGGCATGTTGCCCTTAAGGGCGCATGTCCTCTGAACTATGTAAGAGGAAATTATGCAATCAACCATCCATAACCCCAGCCAACTGAACCAGTTTGAAGCACATTTTCGTGGTGTGACTGATGCGGTTGAAAGTGAATCGATACCAGAAGTGGCGTGTTGTCGAACGTTAGTACAACGGTCGTACTCAACACATAGTGTCTTGATCCCCAAGAACCCTGTTTTGATCGCAGATGCGGACGCACAAGGAGTTTGGGTAACGGCCATGGTATTTGTTCCAAACATGGCATTGCAGCAAACCGCTTATGAGCGGGCCTGGCTGCAATATCAACACGAGGTGTCTACTCAGTTACAAGACCAGTACGGTCTGACATTGGATGACATCCTGAGTTTAGACCAGCTTAAAACGTCATTTGAGCAGCACGAGAGTCCAGCTCAATTGGTGGCTTGGTTAGGTCAAAAATACGACCTGGATAAGCTAAAAGCACAGGTTTAAACACTTACATTCCCAGCGGGGAAACGCTCCCGCTGAGGGAGTATTCCCCCTAATGATTAGGAGACTCCCATGAATCATCCATTAAAAAACGCACTGCCAATCGTTGCCGCCGCTTATGGCGAAAAGTTTGGTGTGAAGGTGCTTATTCAAGGACAAGATGCGTTTACCGATGGTGAGCGGATTGTGATCCCAACAGCAAACCCAGACGACCCACACTATCAACAGATAGCGTGGGGTTATCTGGCTCATGAAGCGGCGCATATTCGGCATACTAATTTTGACATGGTGCAGAAGGCGTCGTCCAAACCGATCCGTAAGGCACTTCTCAATATCATTGAGGACGTTCGCATTGAAAACGAATTGGCAAAGGATTACCCCGGAACCCGGCGCAGTATTTCGCAAGTGATTGAGTACATGGTGGACACACAGCAAATGTGTGTACCTGAACAGCCTGAGCCTGCATCTAACTTGCAAGCCTGGTTGTTGTTTCGCTTGAGATGCCATTTTCTGGGCCAGAAAGCACTGACGCCTTTGTATCAAGCTGTTGATGAAAGAGTGAGACAACTCTTTCCTGCCGCAGCGATGAGCCGGTTAAGCGCCATGCTGACAGCAGTGCCTAGCCTGGCATCTACAGGTGAAGTGCTGAAACTTGTCGATGCCATCGTTGCCATGTTGGAAGAAGAATCTCGTCCACCACAGGATGAGTCGGATGCTGATAACGGTGATGACATTGGACAAGATGCGAGTAATGACAGCAATAGCAGTAGTGACAGTCAAACCCCGGAAACAGGTTCGTCTGCAACGGGGGATGCTGCTGAAACGGGAGATTCTGATAACTCTGATCAAGCTGACAATTTGCGACAAGCCTTAGAGGCCAGTGCCGCTCAGTTTGAATCCGATACCTTTGCACAAGTGGCAGAAGTATTGTCGGAACAAGCTGAAGGACATCAGGGTGTCACTCCACTCAGTTTGCCCCAAGCAGAGCAGGCTATGTTGGGTGATGAGGCCATTTTGACCTTATCGGCGTCTGAGTCCGCTCAAATTCGAGCCAGGCTTAGGGGCATGGTTCAGTCCAGTCAGGACAATCGGAATCATGCCAAACGGCACGGTCTTCGAGTTGCAACCCATCGTCTTGCCGCCTCACAAGCAGGTGAATCGAGATTGTTTATTCAAAGGCAGCCGCGCATTGCGCCTAATGCTGCTGTGCACTTGCTTGTCGATATATCGGGCTCAATGGGTAAACCCATTGGCGAAGGTAATCGCAAGTACTTTCATGTTGCCAATGAAGCCGCTTTGGCTTTGGCCATGGCATTGGAAGGTATACCGGGTGTTGTACCTGCGGTCAGTTATTTTCCTGGTATTCATCAGGAAGTATCTATCGCGTTATTGCCCAAGCAATCGGTTCGACATCGGGCCGCCTGTTTTGACCAAAAACCACGAGGTTGTACGCCTATGGCACAAGCGATGTGGTTTGCGGCAAACAGTTTGTTAGCGCAAAAACAGAAGCGAAAGCTAATGATAGTGCTAACGGATGGTGACCCAGATGATTGGGCTGCCACGCATGACATTGTTGACCGGTGCAGGCGAAGTGGCTTTGAGCTGCTGGGAATAGGGATTCAAACACGCAGTGTTGAGAAATTCTTTCCTCAAAGCATTGTGATTAATGACGTCAAAGATCTGAAGCGTGAGTTATTCGAAGTAACACAACAACTGTTAATTCAGTAACCACATCAATTATACCACCCTGCGGGGACGATTCCGTCCCCTTCAGGGCATGGGTTCGTCTCCGCTTTTTTTTGGAGACTCCTATGAAAAACAAAAAGTTCTTAGCTGGCGAAGAAGCCGGTACTTACATCGTTCCTGAGCAAGTGACTGAAGCGGATATCTTAGATATGGCGCTCAAGCTTGCCCGTGGTCGATTGAGTAAAGGTCGCAAAATTGAACAGCCATCATCGGCGTTCTCATACCTGCAAACACTGATGCACGAGTATGAGCACGAAGTCTTTGGCGTACTGTTTCTTGATACAAAGCATCGCGTTATTAGATTTGAAGAGCTATTCAAAGGCACTTTAGATGCTGCGAGCGTGTATCCAAGGGAAGTAACAAAGCGGGCGTTGGAATTTAATGCGGCAGCAGTGATACTGGTTCATAACCATCCATCGGGTGATCCTGAACCCAGTGAAGCTGATAAACGCATCACTCATCGAATTCGTGACGCCTTGTCACTTGTTGATATTCGAACGCTTGACCATGTCGTGGTCGCATCCGAGGGCTGCGTTTCGCTTGCCGAACGCGGTTATCTGTAATGAATGGGCGTATTGCCCATTCTCCTACATCACAAAAGCAGTCCCATCAGCACACATCAGCACAGCTCGAATTTCTATTTGAGTTTGATGATGCCCCTGTCACTTGGTCTGACACGGAAATCTGGCAGTTACGCGAAGGCATTCTATTGGATGCGATCCGTGTATTGCTAGACGGTCGTGTCAGTACTCGATTGCGAAAGGATGTGTTGTCGTGGATTCAAAATGACGAATTAACGCCATTTTGCTTTCGTGTTTGCGCAATGGCTGCGGTTGTCGATCCTGATGTGCTTCGTGATTCCATCATGTGGCTATTAAGACGACATGGTATCCAGCTTGACTAACGTTCCTGCATTAACCAAACGGCTCAATGCAGGCCCAGAGCTGACTTTTATCACTTGTGGTAGGAGTCGGCTTTTTACTTAAGGAGGTTATATGGCGTTACCTTTACAAATTGAAACTGTAAGGCCATATCTTAATGGCCAATGGCTTCAAATACTGGCGGCGTTGGTGCCAGAACTTGATGCCGCTATTGCTCGAAAAGGCCGTCATGTGGCTTGTCCTGTTCATGGCGGTCGTGATGGCTTTAGGCTGTTCAAAGATGCTGAATATACCGGAGGTGGCGTTTGTAACACCTGCGGGATCTTTCATGATGGCTTTGAACTGTTGTCTTGGATTAATGGATGGAACTTTGCTCAGTCTATTGAAGCAATCGGTCAAGCTCTAGGTATTCAACCCGGACAAGTACCAACTCGGGTAATACCGAGTAACGCTGTTGACTGGAAGGCTAGAAAGCAGGAAGAGGACAAAGCGATTATCCATCGCTTGAATCAAACCTGGGGAGAAACGTTTTCTCTTGCAGATACTCGTGCGCAACCAGTTTGGAACTACATGCATCGTCGTGGCATTGTTACCCGGCTTCGTCCTGAATGGGATTCGGTGCTGAGGTATCATCCAAACTTGCCTTACCATGATGAAGATGGTTTGTTTATCGATAGCTACCCAGCGCTGCTAGGTAAAATCGTTACTCAGCAAGGGCGTTCGGCCACGTTTCATCGGATCTACCTAAGTGAAGAAGGATTCAAAGCGCCGGTTGAAAAGCCTAAAAAGATGATGCCGATACCAAGTGACAGAACAATCACTGGTGGTTCCATTCCGATAGGTGAGCCTGGTGAGGTACTAGGTGTTTCTGAAGGCATCGAAACAGCTTTAGCGGTTAACAGAGCAACGGGGCAAATATGTTGGTCGGTTGTGAACGCAACCCTACTGGCTAGGTTTGAACCACCAAGCAATGTGAAAATGCTGTACATCTGGGCAGATCACGATCTCTCTGAGACTGGCCTGAATGCAGCGAATGAACTCAAGAAAAAAGCCTGGCAAAAAGGCATTCTGACACAAGTGTTGATCCCCCCGATACCAACGTCACTCGGCGTGAAAAGTTGGGATTGGAATGATGTGCTGAATGTTTACGGTGCCATGGGCTTTCCTAAAGTTCATATCTGATCCAAGGGGCTTCGACCCCTTTTTTTGCGCCTTGCATATTTGAAAAAACATGGAGAATGAAAAATATATAACCAATAGGAGAACAAACATGATGGTATTAACCCTGTTAACAAAGCAGATTGATGGTGAGTTTACGGTTTACTGGAAGACCGGCCTTCGAAGAGGTGGTGAGCTAAAGGTCGATTTAGGTGAGCAATACGACAAGCTACCTGAGCAGCAAAAGCCAATTGCAGCTGAGCTTTATGCTATTCATCACCTACTGTCAGTGAAAGAGGTGATGGGGAGTAACCGAAGCGGTAATGGGCTTCAAATCCGGGTCAGTAAAGGAGCTATCAAAAAGTTACATAAACAACGCTCAACTCAGCATTCACTTTACAGCCTGACTAGGCTTTTGCTCACCCGTTACCAGGAAGCACAGATCTCGGTAGAAAAGAGTGACGATTGGCTCTCATATCTCTTCGAGGAATACAGTGTGGATAATGTTACGGTGAGAGACATCGATGAGGTAATAAATGTTCCGAACATTGGACCTGTCGTGGTGACTCATCATGCACTGGAGCGGTTTGTGGAACGGCTTTCAGACGGCGTACCTAAGCATCCTTGGAAGGCTTTGTGCTCAAAGCTGCTATGTTCGGGGCTAACTAAAACTCAGTTGCCAGAAAACGTCGCTATCCAAAAAGCAAAAAAATATGCCCAAGAGGCCGAGTTCTGGCAGCATGTGGGGAGCAAAATGTACTTTGTCATGGTTCCAAGTTGCTCAATTAAAATTTTGGTTACAGTTATTGCAGTAAAGTGAGCTAACGTAGTATTCGAAGTTTCTGAATATTGCTTTATGTGCCAGAAGTAGACGTTAGAGGTCTAACTTGAGCACTGATCTGGTCGATTCATCTTTTCCTTTTTTGAACTGCACGATCCATACGTTTTCAGTTTTTCTTTGTGATGGTTGCCTGAATTTCAAAAATCCTATATATTTTTTTGTGGCGCTAGCCACACTTGCACACGAGTGAAAAACAGCAAATTGACCTGAAAAGGCGTATAGAGAACCCAATATTTACTTAAATTTTAATTATACATACATGGCTTGAGAGATCATGTTGTAATCGTGTGTAGCAATGATTGATAACGGTTAATAACTGTCTCAAGCATATGGATATGTATATGAAAAGTTTAAAACCCATCATTTTTACGGCTCATTCTGAGTTAAAAACAGCAATTCCATCAATAAAGAAAAGCCATTTATACGAAGCGTTCGCAGCATTTTGCGGCTTTAAAAGCTACGCGGCATTTCAAGTTGCCTCTGAATATAGAGTTGAAAACCTTGAGATCGCAAATAGACAGTGCTTTGAGCGCTTGCAAGCTTTGGATTTTGATGCAGGTGTTACGCTTCAAGTATGCCAGCGAATCCAGCAAGCTTGGGAGCAATTTAACATTATCTCTTTAGATGATGTTTATGCATTTTATGCTGAGGCTTCTTTTGAAAAAGCATTAGGTGAAACACGAATGCTAGGTGTTTTAACCTCATTCATAGATGCAAATGACTCAGAAGCGATATTGGTTGGTCTTGTTGTAGCTGCGACATTATTGGCTGAATATGAAGACAATCCGGATAACAGAAGTGGCGAGTTCTGGTATAACAAAAAACTAGCTGGTCATTCGCTTAATGTAATTCAGTCTGACGTTGCTGAGCAATACCAGAAAATCGTCCCTTATCGAGAGCTTTTAACGCTGGTATTAAAGAAATTTGAAAACAGTAATGATGCGGTATTTCCAATTCCTTCATCGTTGAAACCAATCTATGATCAATGTGGTGACGGCCATAGCCACTGCTGGAGTGGCTATTTTTATGATGATCCTTATGTTGTGATTGAGGCTATTGGATATGCTTTGCATTGTCATGACGAAGATGAGCCAGTAATCCCAATTAGTTTTTATCTTGATTGGCTAAAAGCTGAAATGATTGTTGCTCCGTCACGCGAAGGGTTGATTGAAATAATCGAAGCTACGATTAGTGAAACTGAAAAGTGGTTTTGGTATTACGTTGGTCTACAGGATGATATCGACGTAACCAAAGATTGTTACAGGGCAATCAATGCTGACACTGGTGAAGATTATGATGATTATGGGCCAGCAGTAGCTGTTGGCGATGACGGTGTAGCGCTTCCAATTATTTCTGACGACTTAAAACTTAAACTAAAAACTGTTGCTCAAAAGCTTATCTCTTAATCTTTGAGATAAAAGTGATGGCTATGCTGAGGCTTAGCCTTTCGCTCAAAGCGTAAAATCATATCTTTTGTTCATTAACGTTAGCTGTTGTTACTAGTCACAACAGCTAGTCAGAAACACACACAATTCCTTCATCTATCTGGCCAATCGCTCTTACCGGGATCATTAGCATGTTAGCTCTATGAAATTTTCTGGAGCTGACAATGAGAACGCCTTTGTTACCTTGGTTTATCCTATGGGTGACCATCCCAATCATTATTTTCTTTCTATTCATCTTACCCGCCTATGCCAGTGACGAGCCATTCTATCAGCGTGGTCAGGAAGGCTGGTTTTGGTATCAGGTCATTCCTGAGCCAGCGGAGGCTGAAGAGCTTATTAAGCCGGAATCTGGTGCGGCAGAGTCGAGTCAGAGCGAACTAAAGCCCTTCAGTGCCGCATGGTTCCGAGAGCATATGCAATCGTTCATGGACAAGGCAATTGATGAGCCGACGAATGAGAACGTCAGAGCCTATCTGTATCTCCAGCGCGTCATGATGGATAAGGGCTCACAGTTTGCTGATGTTAGTCAGCAGGTGGTCATGGGCGATCCTGTTTTGGATGAAATTAGTCGCAGACCCTTGGCGACCTATGCTGCCAATCGGATGGATCGAGAAGCTGGCGCTCAACGTGATGTAGCTTTAGGTGAAGTAGCGAAGCGGGCTGGTTTGTTCTTTTTCTATCGTTCGGATTGCCCTTATTGCCATGCTCAAGCGCCTATCATCGAATCTATGGCCTTGAACTATGGGTTCGAGGTGTTTGCTATTGCTGTCGATGGCTTGCCTTTACCCGGTGGAGAGTTTCCCAATTACAAAGTCGATTCAGGACAAGCACAATCCTTGTCCGTTACGACTGTCCCTGCCGTGTTCTTAGTTGACCCGCCTAACGTTATTACTCCGATTGGACAAGGCGCAATGAGCCTTGATGAGCTCAATAATCGAATCATTCTCGCAGCCCATCAAGCCGGTTGGATTGACGATCAAACTTACTATGCCACCAGACCTGTTCAACCCGGCGTGTCACTCGCGATGTCAGCCCAAGAGCTTAACGAAAAGATATTACAGGACCCTGAGTTCCTTGTTCGCTATCTGCGTGCACAAGGAGGGTTATAACAATGAAAAAAGTAATCCGAGTATCGCTAATCGCCTGTGCGATTGGTTTTTCATCTATGAGCCAAGCAAGCTTGCAACAGGAGATGAACCAGTTGTTTGGTTCAATGACCAACACCACTGCGCCTGGTGTATTCGAGAGTCAGCGGCGTGGCGTTATATCTGGAGGAAGCGTTGTTGTTCGTAACAGGATCATGAACGAGAACCTCGTCTCTATGGTGCCACCGTCATTCCAAGCCGGTTGTGGCGGCATTGATATGTTCGCGGGAAGTTTGTCATTTGTTAACGCGGATCAGTTTGTTCAATTACTTCGCTCTGTTGCTGCAAACGCCAAGGGGTATGCATTCCAATTGGCGCTCAGTGCTATGTGTGAGAAATGCTCCCAGCACATGGAGACACTGCAAAAGAAAATCCAGCAGTTGAACGAGTATTTTGGCAATTCCTGTCAAATGGCTCAGGGAGTCGTGAACGATACCCTGGCCGCCTTTGGTAAGAAGGGGCAAACAGAGGCCAGCATGTTGAGCTCACTTAAAGGGGCTGGAGACATTTTTACCAGTTGGAGTGAGTCCAATGGTAAGAACCCTTACGAGAATGCTTCAAGTGTCGCGGCATCTGATGTGAACAAAACGATTAAAGGTAACTTGGTCTGGCGAGCACTGAAACGTCACTCGGCATCAAGCTGGTTTGCATCGGGGGATGACCGTTTTCTTGAAGCGGTTATGTCGGTGACTGGTTCGATCATCGTTGGTGATTTAGCGAATGCCGCTGATGGCCAAGGTAAAGCCCCAAAACTGACCAGACTGAATGGCAATAAAGTGACTATTGAGCATCTAATTCATGGCGGTAACGTCGCTATGTACCGATGTGACACAGTGACGCAAGACGGTTGTTTGAACCCGACAATCACTAACGTGACCCTTACCGGGTTATCAACTCAGGTAGAAAATTTACTTCTTGGTACAGGTTCTAGTAACGGCATTATTTTTAAATTTGCTCGAAATACAGGGGCTGCTAGCACCACCGAAAAGGCTTTTATGACCTCGGCTCCCGCGAGCATTGGCGGTATGATTCGAACACTTTCTGCATTAAATGAAGGGGCTGCTAGGTCGTTTGCTTCACGAGCGGCTCCATTTATTGCTGTTGAGATGGCCCGAGCATTGGTTGAAGACATGCTCAATGCAGCTAGAAGCACCTCTGGTGTAGAAGATCATGCCTATGCGAAGTTGTTAACTGAAGACCTTGAACGTGCACGTCGCCAAATCAATGAGGAATACGCCGCGTTACAGCGAAGATACGGCTCAGAGCAAGAGTTGCTGGCGCATTTTAATCAGGTGATTCAGACCATTCGCAAGCAGCGTTATTACACCGTTAAATCTACGGCACTGGGGGAATAGGTCATGTGGGAAATCTATTCCATCGGGGATTCGGCTTTTTTAGAGCAGGTCCTGAACGCTGTCGCGATGATCACTGGTACAGGCGATTTTACTTCAATGGTTCGGATTGGCTTGCTCATTGGGGTATTGATGGTCTCTGTTCAGGCCTTAATGCAAGGTGGTCGTGGGATTAACTTTCAACACGTTTTAGTCTCATGGCTAGTCTTTGCAACCATGTTTGGACCCAGTACCCGAGTGAGCATTGAGGATGCGTACACGGGGCAAGTTCGAGTGGTTGATAATGTGCCCATCGGTGTTGCTGCCGCAGGTAGTACGATTTCGACTGTTGGCTTTCAAATCACGCGATTGTTTGAAACGGCGTTCTCAACTCCCGCCATGACGGAATACGGCTTTGCATCCAGTTTACAGTCACTGATTAAAGTGAGAAAACAGGTGATGGATCGCTCTGGTTTGGGTGATGCAAATCGTGTCGCTGGTTCGGACATCGAGCAATCGTGGTTTAACTACATTAAAGAGTGCACCTTGATTGGTATCGACATTGGCCAAAAGAACCTCGATCAGGTGCTGAGTGATCCTAATCCGATGACTGCGATTAGGTTTGATTCGCGTATTTATGGCACACGCATCATGCTTAGTGGTAGCAGTAGCGATCTGGACTGCACCGATGCCTACAGCCAACTGAAACTCATGACAGAATCAACCTTCATTCCAAGGCTTAAACAGGTTCTGTCAGCCTCATTGGGGACTTCGTCAGCAACGGACACTGATGACGTGATCCGAAATGCACTGAATAACCTTGGTTTGGCTTCAGTTAACACTCAAGAGTACATGACCGCGTCGGTGCTTTTGCCTATTTATGAGCAAAGCGTGACGGGCAAGTATATGGATGATCAAGCTTTCACCGCAGCCGTCATGGTTAACCAAGCGATTGAGCAGCGCAATACGCAATGGGCGGCGGAGCAGACCCTGTTCCAAAGTATCGTTCGTCCGATGATGACGTTTTTTGAGGGTTTCATTTACGCCATCACCCCATTGATGGCCTTTGTGATTGCCCTTGGCCAAATCGGGATGCGAATGGCCGGGAAGTACTTGTTAATCCTGCTTTGGATTCAACTTTGGATGCCTGTCATGGCCATCATTAACCTATATATCCATTTAACTGTTGCTGGGAAAATGTCGGCTCTTGATGCCTTTGCAGGTACGGAAGTGCCATCTTTTGCTGGGATGATGCAGATGGATTCAGTGCTGCAAACCTGGATAGCTACTGGCGGCATGTTGGCGTCGAGTGTTCCGGCGATTTCGCTCATGCTCGTGTATGGCTCAGCAATAACCGCTACCCACTTGGCTGGACGTCTTCAAAACGGTGATGCAATTGATGAAAAGATGGCAAGTCCAGATGTCGCGAAAAATGCCCCGGTAATGCAATCACAGTCAATGTTCCAAAATTCAGCCCTCACTGGTTCTGCTATGACCGGCGCGTCAAACCTACTTAGCAGTTTCTCTGTAGGAAACGCGGTGGGTTCAATGGTCGGCTCTGCAAAAGAATCCATGACTCAAGCAACTCAAGCCTTTAGCCGTCAAGTTGGCAATACCATGAGCCGAACTTTTGGTGAAAAGCTAAGTTACGACAACCTTTCTTCGGTTGGACGTCAGATTGGTTCTTCTAATTCCGCATCTAGCGCCGTTGTTAATCAGGTCACTGATGACCTGCAAACACGGTATGGTTTCGGAGACGATAAAAAAGACGCTGTACGTGGCTTGGTATCTGGCGTGTTATCGGGAGGCCTAAGGGTCGGTGGAGATGGAACTATTACAAATACCGGTGATAAAGAAGTAGCAGATAAAGGGTTCTTGGGAAGATTACTTGGTACAGGGGGGAATGACTCCCCACAAGGTAACTTGCCTGGAGTCGATAAGCCTGAATCCTCAAGAGTGCCCAAAATATCACGGTTACGAGCAGGCTTGGATTTAGGTGGAAACTTTAGTGGCCAAGTTGAGTCGTCAGAAGGCAGTTCTCGGTCTACGACCGCAAATACGCTCACTGGGGAGATGCAAAGCTTGGCATCAAGTGATTCACGACGTGCTGAGTATCGCGATGCAATGGTTAAGGACCTTTCAGATTCAAGACGTTCTGGCGTTGAAATGTCGTTGTCTAACCAAGACTATCAGTCACTTCAGAGTTCAGCACAAGACGTTATCACGGTATCAAACCGCTTTAGTGAGCTTGATCAGGCCAGCTACAGTCTATCAGGACAAAGAAATACTGATGGTGCGACGTTAACCCGATTAGCGGCGGATAATCCTGAAGTCATGGATTATTTAGGTCGCTATATGAACCAGCATGTTGAAGCAGGTAACCGATTACGTGAAAACCTTCCAATGTATCAGCGCTTGCTACCTGATGATAATCAGGCTTATGTGGCCGCAGCTATGGAGTCTTTAACCTATAGCAACTCCTCAACGCCCGCTGAACGAGACAATGATTATCAAGCAGCAATGACTGTTATGGCCATGGCTACCGGAGCCGATTTACGATCAATTCAACCGCGCTCTAATGAAGGCTTGTCATCAGATACACCTACTTTTGGTGGCACTCAAAGCCAAGTTGAATCGGGTGTTCTGGGAGGCTATGAGGATGCTGCAACAGTTCAAACTCAGTTCAACGCAGCTCAATCGGCTTATCAAGCCAATCTGTCTAGTGTAGATGGACAGCTGAATGCGCATCAGCAACAAGCCAAGCAGGCCGTAGTTTCTGACACAAGTACCTATCAATCTGGACTAAACAGTGAAGCTGGCTCTCAGTGGCGATCTCGCATTATGGCTGATGATAGCGGAGTTTCTGGTGCTGAAATGTTCTTCAACAGCGCCAGTGCTATTGGTGACTTCAGTGGCAAGCATACTGATGCAGCACTGCATACCTTGAATCATTTTGGCGAAGACTATGAGAGTTACAAGGAGCAAGCACTTGAAGACCCTAGCTCACGAGGTTTCTTGCACAATGCAACGGTGGCCAGTAAATCAACCTGGGATGGCTTAAAAGCAGCCGTTGACGCCGGAACCTCTTTGGAAAACCCATTGACGGCGTTTAATGATGCATACAGTGGATCGAGTTCGCAGTATGCCTCCGAAGTAAACTGGGGTACTAAGTCTGAAGCCATGTTGGCTGGGGCATTCGGTGCGGCAGTTAACAATCGATATGGTGAGTTCTTAGAACAGTATGCCGATGACTTTAAACAGGAAGCATACAGCGAAGGGCAGAGAATGGGATTGACCCCGATTCAAAGTCAAGTGTTCGCTCAAGCTTTCAATGAAGGTTTGGCGGGGCGCGTTTTCAACTCTGAAGATTCATCGAGTTGGTCGCCTGAAATGCTTGGTCTAAGGGAGCAAATGCTAAATGAGTATCGTCAAAAAGATGAGAGCGGTGCTTACATCCCCGACAGTGTGTCCGAAGAAGATAAAGCATTTGTGGATAAGCAGATTGCAGTGATCTCAAATGCATCCCTTGCGGGAGATTATGCTCAGAACAACTTGATTGATATTAGGGCCTATAACCAGGCATCAGGAAGGAACTAGAAATAGAAGGTAGCCAGCGTGATAGGCTGGCTACTTTTTTGGTTTTTTGGGGAGAATAGATGAGCGACCATCTGCAAATTCGTTTACCCAGTACCAATATTTTTTTTCGCTCAGGCTTAGTTCTCGACCGGTATCTTTCAGTTGCCTTTGAAACAAACGGATTAGACCGCTTAAGCCTAAGAAAGCTAAGCCGACACAGAAAATTGTCCAACTCACTTGCCAATATGCGATTGCTAAAAACATAGTGATGATGGCTATAAGGCCGATGGGGTTGCAGGTCGCTTTGAATCCCAGGTAGCTGAAAAAAACGACGGTGCAGAACAGAAATGGCAGAGCCGCTAACTTGGCAGATGCCGTTAATATTTCTGATGGAAAAAAATGAGCCGCAGCCAAAGTCGCCAGAAAAAGCCCCAGTGATATAACCCAGCAGCGTGCTGGCAAAGATTTAAGTAAGTTTGTCATCTTAGTACTCTCAAAGTGCACGGGCGGTGCACAATCAAATCATGTATCAGCATGTTAGTTCTCAAAAAGTGCTCTAGTGGTTTGCTCGGCCATAATCTCGCACACAGGACATTTAAGCTGAATGCGCTGTTGAGATACCGTCAAATACAGACTACCGCATCGACACCGGTGTAAGGATGCAAGCTGTGATCTTAAATCACGAGCTAGAACCCAACCTTCATTGATGGTCAGTTTTTTCCAGGGGATCTCAGCTGGAAGGTCTGCCTCTTCTCTTGCAACCAAGTACGCATCGTAAGCCTTCATCAAAGCATCGATATTTAATTGCTTGTAGACATTATCACCACCAATATTGACATAAAGCGCCATCAGCAGGGAGCCTTCAACTAGGGCTCTTCTGCTTTTAACGATGGCATCAGCTTCTGGCAATTGACCAGGACAAGGTGACTTGCCAGTCACTTCTTTGTGCAGCCTTCTGATAATGTGGATTGGCAAACCTGTATCGAGCGCGATAATGGTCGTTCGAAATCCGTACTTAATAAGCAGCGAGGCTCGGGTAAACAGCTCACTTTTGGACAGGTTATCAATCATGCATCCCCCTTGTTGTTTAGGGTTGATAATAAATAAGCGATTCTTGGGATACCTGTGCCTTTGCTCTTCACCATCTCAATCAGTTGGCTTTGGTTACCCCTTGGTTGAAACAGCATGAATGATGAGGTCGCCACTCGTTGCAGGTCGTCAACACCGGCATTAATCAGTGCATCCACCACGTCGCGTGTAAGTCCAAAGCGCAAGACCGCCTCTTGCGGATCAATTCGCGCTAATTCACGTGCTGCGTGTAGGTACGCCAAATTTAATTGATAGAAGTCTTGTTGATTGGTTGTCATTGACGGACCTCCAGTTCATGTAAAATATTGCGATAGATAGAAAGCACTCTTTGCCCATACCAGCGTGCACGCTCTTCGTTCCAACTGTTATAGCGGCCTATGCCAAGCTCTAAATCATTTGGTGAAGACTTGATTGCTTCGGCCAAAATACTGGAGCCGACAGTAAGGTTGGTGATGGGGTCTAGCAGTTCAGCTGCTGAGCTCACTCGATGCCCATGCCAATGCAAATTGATTTGCATAAGGCCAATATCGAGCTGGTATTTTTCACTCTCTTGAAGTGCCTGGTTTAACAGTTGCTCCGCTTCTGTCTTAGATTTGGCGTAGGTTGCGTTTGAACCATTGCGAATTGCGTATGGCCATGGACTGGTCATGTTAAGACCTCGATGTGAGGCTGACTCAGCCAAGGCAACGGCGTAGAGCATGACTGGATCAATACCAACACTTTGTGCTGCTTTTTCCCACTGATAGCCCGGAAACGCATAGACTGAAGTGCTTGCGGACATGGCTATCACTAGGGCAACGGTTTTTGCTTTAATCGTTTTCATTTTTGTCCTCTAATTGATTTCCGAGAAGCGCCTGAATGGCTTTCGGGCTTATTCTTTTCAAAGGCACTGCGCTAAAATTGGCGATGCCTCTCGTGTAAACTTGTGCCGCTTTTGACCAGTCACCCACGGCAACAGGCGCTTGCATATCAAATCCTTTTTGCTGGTTCTGATGGTCTGCAATACCCTGTAATAGCCTTGGGTATTCACCCACTTCGTCCCGCAGCAAGTAAGCCTGGTAGCGTGTTAAAAACTCTTTTTGCTTAAAGGGGTATTCCCTGTCATCAACTTTGCAGAGTTCAACCCATCCCCCCATGTCTGAAATCACACGGTGGATAAGTGCATCGTCAAACATCACGGATGTCCAAACGCCAACCTGACGAACAGCCTTGTCAACTTTGTTCCAAGCAACCATGGCTCTTGAACCCGAGTTGCCATCGATATGCTTGATGACGTCAGCGGGCTTTGGAAAAAATTGCCCAGTATCCGGTGATTGAATATGCCGAGTCAGACCGATTCGCACTTCTTCAATGCTATAAGCACGCAGGGCTTCAAATGCGATGGATAGCAATTGCGGTGATACGCTTTTGCCATACATGGCCCAAGCTGCTCCCCAAACTTCAGCAAACTCGCGTTTATCAACCTCCTGCACTTGAACGAACCTCCCGAATACCTGGTCCGGCCCAGCTTTCAGCGATGCGACGATTGCTTTCTTCAATATTCAATTGGTGATTGCTGCCCTTTAGGCTCGTCGATGATTGCTGTACTTCATCAATGCGAACGTACTCGTCTTCCCATTGCCGGTTTAAAAGCCAGTTATGTGGCATAGGGGTCTTAGTCCGATCTTGATACTGCAATCGGTTGTCTCGTTGCTCTTTCCAGCGTGTTAGCACTTCCAAGGCGAGTTCATGGTCTTCATTGAGGCCCATGCGTAGCCATTCTTCTTTGGCTTTCGCTTTTTTTTCTTTGCGTATTTGTACATCCCAGAAGTCTTCAAACTGTATGTGGTCAACAGTTTTAACTGTTGGTTTATTGCTTCTCTCAGAGTCATCCGACCGTTGAGAGTCCCTTACCGGGTTGCCATCAGGCATAAACAATGATGAAAATTCTTCTGGTAGCCGAGCTTGAAAAGCGGCAAGAGATTTCAAAAGCGATGCCATACCAACGAAGTCGGCAGGTACATCTTTAAGCAACCGAATGGCTGCCTTACCTTGGTTTGGGTTTTCGATTGGGTTGTGCTTCAGAAAGCTTCGAATCAAAGTCCAACCGGATTCCTCGCAACGAATCAGGAACTGATCTTGTTCTAACTCACTTAACGCCTTGGCAACCTGTTGCTCATCCCAGCTCAAGTCAGAAGCAACGTAACCAATCGGCAGTCGAAAGCAGCCAAGCAAATTACAATGTGGGCATGTAAGCAAATACAGTCCTAGCAACTTCGCAGAGTCACTCCAGGACAAAACGTTTTGCTTTAGCCAAAAGCGGGTATAGACCTTGCCATAATCACGCATTGAGGTACTCGCTTCTGTGTTTACGTAAAATGCTGACCATTACTTGCCCTTAATCCTACTGGTTACTGGCTTTCAGCTCGCTTGGGCATTCGGGGTAGATGTCCGGTCTTAACTGAGATCGGGTTACCTGTCCTTGCGTAGCTTGTTCGATGGGTAAAACGAATTCAGCGGGAACACGCCCTGATTTATTCAACCAAAACCAGACGTTTTGCTGTTTTGAGTTGATGGCTCGTGCTAATGCTGATTGCCCGCCGACCAAGTCAATGGCACGGCGGAGATGTTTTTGTGTTGTGTTGAACACTTCCATACCGTCTCCTGTTACAATAATAACTGTTACAAGATTGAATGTTACAGTTTAAACTGTAGATTAGTCAACAGTTAAAATTGTTGAAAGGCTACAGTTTTATTTGTAGAATGCGAGCTTATGAAAACTTTATCCGAACGACTAAACCATGCCTTGCAGCTTACTGGGGTGACTCAGTCTGAGTTGGCTCGCCGCATTGGTATCAAACAGCAGTCGATCAGCCAGATTTGCTCTGGTAAATCGGCTAGGTCTCGTTACACCATGCAGATCGCGGAGGCACTTCGCGTGAATGCTCATTGGCTCGCCACAGGTGATGGCGAGATTGGCTTGGGGGTCGGTAATGTAGAAGTCGGGCCTGATATTAAGGGAAGAATTCCTCTCATTAACTGGGTTCAGGCCGGTGATTGGACTGAAATAGCGGAGGGATTTGCCCATGAAGATGCTGAGGAGTGGCGTGAAGTCACTGGGAAAGCACATGAGGGTTGTTTCGCACTTCGCGTAAAAGGCGACAGTATGGAAAATCCAAGCGGAAAAAAATCCATACCTGAGGGGGCAGTGATCGTTGTTGATCCTGAGTTACCGTACTCTTCAGGTTCATTGGTTGTTGCGCGTTTGGATGATTCGAAAGAAGCAACCTTTAAGCAGTTAGTTATTGATGGTGAACAGAAGTACCTAAAACCTTTGAACCCGCAATACCCTGCAATACCGATCAACGGCAACTGCACCATCATCGGTGTAGTACGACAAGCTATCATCGATTTCTGGTAGCGAAGGAATTTGTGGTTTAGCCACAGTTGTTCATGAGCTGAAGAAGCAACGATTGCAAACAGCTACAACTGAGCATTGGCGCACGCTGAGAGTAAATGGTAACCGATAAGATAACCATTGATTGTTTATAAAGTCAAGATCAGCGAAAATAGCGGCCAATTACGATTAACACGACGGATTTGACAAGCGAAGAACTGAAAAGAGAGTACTTCCAAAAGTGTGTACAAATCCGTGTACAAACTAAAAGAATTTATACATGGCAAACCAAGATTTTCTCAATGAAATCAATAAGCGAAGGACCTTTGCTATCATCTCTCACCCCGATGCAGGTAAAACCACGATCACTGAAAAAGTATTACTTTTCGGACACGCAATTCAACGCGCGGGAACAGTAAAAGGTCGCGGTTCTAACCAGCATGCCAAATCAGACTGGATGGAAATGGAAAAGCAGCGTGGTATCTCAATCACCACCTCTGTGATGCAATTTCCCTATAATGATTGTTTAGTGAACCTATTAGATACCCCAGGACACGAAGACTTCTCGGAAGATACTTATCGTACACTAACCGCCGTTGACTGTTGCTTAATGGTTATCGACTCCGGTAAAGGGGTTGAAGATCGTACTCGTAAGCTGATGGAAGTTACCCGCCTGCGCGATACACCGATTTTGACCTTTATGAACAAATTGGACCGTGATATTCGCGATCCAATGGAGCTATTAGATGAAGTGGAAAATGAGCTGAAAATTGCTTGTTGCCCAATCACATGGCCGATTGGCTGCGGTAAATTATTCAAAGGTGTTTACCACTTACTGCGTGACGAGACCATTTTGTATCAAACAGGCCAAGGTCACACAATTCAAGAAGTTCGCATCGTTAAAGGGTTAAATAACCCTGAATTAGACGCGGCTGTTGGTGATGAATTAGCTTCTCAACTTCGCGAAGAGCTGGAGTTAGTTCAAGGGGCTTCCCATGAATTTGACCACGATGCATTCTTAGCGGGTGAGTTGACCCCTGTATTCTTTGGTACTGCCTTAGGTAACTTCGGTGTGGATCATATGCTTGATGGTCTCGTTGAGTGGGCTCCTGCACCTCAGGCACGTAAAACTGATGTGCGTGAAGTTGAAGCCACAGAAGAAAAATTCACTGGGTTTGTATTCAAAATTCAGGCGAATATGGATCCAAAACACCGTGACCGTGTCGCCTTTATGCGTATCGTCTCGGGTACCTATGAAAAAGGGATGAAGCTGCGCCAAGTTCGCATTAAGAAAGACGTGGTGATTTCTGATGCACTGACCTTTATGGCGGGTGACCGTTCTCAAGTTGAGAATGCTTATGCAGGGGATATCATCGGTCTGCATAACCACGGAACTATCCAAATTGGGGATACTTTTACCCAAGGTGAAGAGCTGAAATTTACAGGGATCCCGAACTTTGCACCTGAATTATTCCGTCGTATTCGTCTGCGTGATCCGCTGAAGCAGAAGCAGCTACTGAAAGGTTTGGTGCAGTTATCCGAAGAGGGGGCTGTGCAGGTTTTCCGTCCATTAATCAATAATGATTTGATTGTGGGCGCGGTAGGGGTGCTCCAGTTCGACGTGGTGGTTTCTCGCTTGAAGAGCGAATATAACGTTGAAGCGATTTATGAAGCGGTTAACGTCTCTACTGCTCGCTGGGTTGAGTGCGATGATGTGAAGAAGTTCGAAGAATTTAAGCGCAAAAATGAGCAAAACTTAGCCTTAGATGGTGGTGATAACTTATCGTATATTGCACCGACAATGGTTAATTTGAACTTAACCAGTGAACGTTATCCTGAAGTGAGATTCCGCAAAACACGCGAACACTAATCATTATCTCTAATTAATGTGTTTATATTTAAATGGTCAACTGAGTTGGCCATTTTTGTTATTTATTCTATTAATTATTAATATTTTCAATGTCATAACTAATCGAATCGATATTTTTTCGCGATGAGCATGCTGCTATGATGGCGGTGGGTGCTTGGATCATTTTGGTTCAAG